>JAURHL010000299.1 GCA_030833305.1 Acidimicrobiales bacterium
CCCGGGGATGTGGTCGGCGTCAGCCGGCAACGAAGCTTCCCCGGATGAGCACCAACATCGGTTCGACCATGCGTCGATGATCACGAGAGGAGCTCAGCCATGGCGAAGAATCCGCTACCCGCATCCGGGGCCTGGCGCATGGGCGACCCCGTGGGTCATCGTCAGTTCTTCACGTTGCCCCCCGAGCGAAAGTTGGCCATCGACGTCGGCACGGTGATGGAGGGCGTCACCACGGCCTACGAAACATGGGGAACGCTGAACGGGGACGCGTCCAACGCCATCCTTCTGTGTCACGCCTGGACCGGTGACAGCCACGTGGCCGGTCGCGCGGGTGAGGGGCATCCGACGCCGGGCTGGTGGGAAGGCGCCATCGGTCCCGGCTTGGCGGTGGACACCGATCAATTCTTCGTCGTGTGCGCGAACGTCCTCGGGGGCTGTCAGGGTTCGACCGGGCCGGCGTCACCGCATCCGAGCGACGGCAAGCCCTACGGCTCGCGCTTCCCGGTCGTCACCATTCGCGACATGGTCCGCGCGCAGGCTCGACTGGCCGATCACCTCGGCGTGCGCAAGTGGCGCGCCGTCATCGGTGGCTCGATGGGCGGCATGCAGGTTCTGGAATGGGCGGTCACTTTCCCCGAGCGAGTCGGGGCGATCATGCCCATCGCCACGTGCGCCCAAGCCTCGGCGCAGCAGATCGCGTGGGGTTCGATCGGTCGTCGGGGCATCACGAACGACCCTCGCTGGCGCGGCGGTGATTACTACGACGCCGCTCCCGGAGACGGACCGCACGAGGGACTGTCGACCGCG
This sequence comes from Acidimicrobiales bacterium, assembly GCA_030833305.1. GTDB lineage: Bacteria > Actinomycetota > Acidimicrobiia > Acidimicrobiales > Ilumatobacteraceae > Casp-actino8. The sequence goes on from JAURHL010000299.1 coordinate 808, forward strand.
CGCATGGTGGCGCAGGTGACGTTCCGCAGCGACAACGTCTTCACCGATCGGTTCGGGCGCGACATGGTGGGGGGCGACGGGTCGTCCACCCTGGCCCTCGAGCAGAAGTTCGAGGTCGAGCGTTACCTCGAGTACCACGGCGAGAAGTTGTGTCGTCGTTTCGACGCCAACAGTTACATCGCCATCGGCAAGGCCATGGATCTGCACGACGTCGGTCGCTCGCGCGGCGGTCTCGTGGCCGCGATGAAGCGCGTGACGATGCCCACGCTGACCATGGGTATCTGGAGCGACTTCTTGTATCCGGTGTACCAGCAGTTGCAGATCCGCGACATGGTGGCGGCCAACGGCGCGCGTTCGGAGTACGTCGAGGTCGACTCGCCGCACGGGCACGACGCCTTCTTGATCGAACTGGAGCAGGTCGGGCCGGCGGTCAAACGTTTCGTCGAGTCGCTCGACTAGTCGGACGGAGTCGCGTCGGGGTTCGCGGTC
>JAURHL010000029.1 GCA_030833305.1 Acidimicrobiales bacterium
GCCCGCGTCACTTCTCCACGACGCCCGCGTCACTTCTCCAAGACGCCCGCGTCTTTTGCCCACTTCCAGTGCATGCGTCCGTGATCGGCGTTCGCCGCCAGCACTCCCCCGATCGTTCCGTCGGCCCACGGCGCACCCGGGAGCCGTTCGTTCAGCTGTTCTTCGGTCAGCTCCGACAACAACTGCAGCGTGACCGCGCGCGCCGAGGCCCCCAGAGCGACCACTTCGTCGAACGACTTGCCATGGTGCTCCCGTTGCCATTCCTCGGTCATGGCGTGCACCGAGGCCATGATCTGTTCCACGGTGCGCGGCCGACCTTGGTCGTCCTCGCGCAAACCCACCGGGTTCGGATGACCCCCGATGTGTCGACGGATCATCGCCGCGAAGTTCCGTTCGATCAGGGCCAGATGCGCCAGGTGGTCAAGGGCCGACCAATAGTTGGCGGGATCGTGTTCGCTGGGAGTGAGGTCGCCGAACAATTGCTCGTCGGTCAATCTCGAATAGGTCTCGAGCAACCAGGCCCGATCATCGTTCAACTTCTTCTCGATCACCCAGCGTTCCATGTCCTTCCGTCTACCATGCCAACGCCCCTCGATTCTCCCCCGACGAACGGACGCCAGCGCGATGAAGCGAATATTCGGACGCATCGAATACAAGTGGTTGGTGGCGATCTGCTTCGTCACCGGTCTCTTCATGGAGATTCTCGACACCACGATCATCAACACCGCCATCCCCACCCTCACCGAGGAGTTCGACGCCACCCCGGCCGGGATCGAGTGGGTCATCCTGGGGTATCTGCTGGCTCTGGCCGTCTTCATTCCGGCCTCGGGCTGGATCGGAGACCGCTTCGGCACCAAGAAGACGTTCCTGTTCGCTCTCACGGTGTTCACCGGGGCGTCCATTCTCTGCGGCTTCGCGCAGTCGCTGGACCAGTTGATCGGTTTTCGTCTTCTGCAAGGAGTCGGAGGTGGAATGCTGACTCCCGTCGGAACCGCCATGCTCTACCGCGCCTTCCCTCCCGAGGAGCGCGCCCGCGCCTCGGCCATCCTGATCGTGCCGACCGTCATCGCCCCGGCCCTCGGACCACTGGTGGGTGGATTCATCGTCACCCACTTCTCGTGGCGTTGGATCTTCTACGTCAACATTCCCGTCGGGGTGTTCGGCATCATGTTCGCGGCCACTTTCCTGAAGGAACATCGCGAACTTCGCTCCGCGCGTTTCGACATGGCCGGTTTCGGTCTGTCCGGCGCCGGTTTGGCCGGAGTGCTGTACGCGCTGTCGCACGCACCCACGCACGGTTGGTTGTCGGGACAGGTGCTCGCGACGGGTCTCGGCGGCCTGGTGCTACTGGCCATCATGGTGAAGGTCGAGACGACCATCACCGAGCCGATGCTGGCCCTTCGCCTCTACCGCGACCGCATCTTCCGCAACGGCAACATCGCCGGCACCCTCTCCTACGGCAGCTTCATCGGCTTCATCTTTCTGTTGCCCCAGTTCCTGCAGGGTTTGCTGGGTGCCTCCGCGTTCGAGTCGGGGCTGGCCACCTTTCCGCAGGCGATCGGTGTCATCGCCATGAGTCAATTCGTCGGCCGCTGGTACCACACGGTCGGCCCACGGCGATTGGTGACCTTCGGCATGACGATGGCCGCCTCGGTGACGCTTTTGTTCGTTTTCCTCGATCAAAATTCATCGTTGTTCGCGGTCGCCGTGTTGATGTTCCTGCGCGGGTGCTTCATGGCGTTCTGCTTCATGCCCATCCAGGCCGCGACGTACTCCAACGTCGACGCCCCCGACACCGGCCGCGCCTCGGCCATCTTCTCGGCCCAGCGTCAGACATCGGCTGCTCTCGGGGTGGCGATTCTGGCCACGGTTTTCGTCAGCCGCTCGAATCACGGCCTCGCCGCGGGGCGAGAGCCCACCGATGCGTTGCTCAGTGGCTATCACTGGGGTTTCGTCGGCGCATCGATCATCTTCTTGATTGGTGCCGCTTGGAGTTGGACCCGGATCAAGGACTCCGATGCGGCGCGCACCATGCAGCCGAGACCGAGGCTGCAGAAGGTGTGATCAGCCGAACGCATCCAGAGGGATGTCGCAATCGACGATGAGCGCGAGGATCTCGGACTCGATGGCGGCATCCGCCTCCGGGTCCTCCTGACCAGCGATGCCGGCGGCGAACGCGTCGTTGAAGGCGTCGGACTTGGCCATGCCATCGCCGATGCAGGCGGCTTGGTCCTCGGTGAGCGCACCCTCTGACTGTTCCATCATCTGGTCGGCCATCAAGGCACCCATATCGACACAATCACCGTCGACGAAGATCTCGGCCAGACCGGCCGTCTGCTCGTCGGTGAGCTCGGGGAAGTCGAACTCACCGGCCGCGGTCACGTCTTCGGCCGAGACACCGGCGTCGACGAACATCTGAACGCCCATCACGTCGACGACTCGCTCGGCGATGCAGAGAGTTTGCTTCTCGTCGAAGGGGAAGTCGCTCTCAGCCGCCAGGGCCACCGCCAGGGCTTCGGAATACGCTTTCTCCTCCGACCCCGAGGACATCGGGTCGTCACCTCCGCAGGCGACGCCGACCATCGAGATGGCAATCGCCACCGCACCCCACCGTGACATCGACGAAATCTTCATGTCGTTCCTCCCCATCGTGACGTCACCCTACGCCCGTCGCGGAGTCGTTCCGGTGGATTCGCGATGTTCTGGTGTGCCGGCGTGGAACACCTGGCCTGTTTGGTGATACGAAAAGGACGTGCGTCGTGTCCTACTTCCGATGAGCATCCTGCTGATTTCGGTCGCCTGCGGCGATTCGTCTGACGAATCAGTGGAGTCGAACCTCGCGGTGGTCACGTCGACGTCGATCCCCACGACCGACGACACCATGTCCCCCGTCATCACCACAACCACCCCGACCAACGAAGCGAACCTCATCCTGGCTGAGTTCGACAGCGAGGTTTCCGTGAACGACTGGTACGTACAGAACGACACGGTTATGGGCGGGGTGTCCAGTAGCGAACTTTCCTGGAATGACGGAGATGTCGTCTTCTCGGGCAATCTCTCCACCGACAACAACGGTGGGTTCACGTCGATGCGCGGTCCGGTGCTGCCGTACATTCCCTCCTCCGGACTGACTGCGATCTCGGTCGTCGCCCAAGGAGACGGGCGGACGTATCTGATGCAGATCAGAACCGATTCCGACAGCTACATCCAACGATTCACGCCGGGCGAAACCATGTTGGGGACGACCCTGAAACTCTCCGACTTCGTCGCCACCGATTGGCGACTCAGTCCGATCCCTGATCGGCCGCCGCTGGTGTCCGAGGCGGTTCGACAGGTGGCCCTGTATCTGGTCGACAAACAAGTCGGCGAATTCGTGTTGCGTTTGCGCTCGATCTCGATGGTCGTCAGTTGAGTCGCCGGCTCTCGAAACGACGATGACCGCCCCATCGGAGCGGTCATCGAATCGTGAGCGATGTGGAGCGGGTGACGGGAATCGAACCCGCATAGCCAGCTTGGAAGGCTGGAACTCTAGCCATTGAGCTACACCCGCACGGCTCACGATTGTATCGGCGCACATCCGACTTCAATCTTGTCGGGGGTCCTGACCGCCGAGGCTGCCGGGGCGCTCGCCCACCCAGAAGTCGTCTACGGTGCCCTCCATGAAGGCGGACGAGATACCCGTGGCCCACACACCGAGCGGTGGATACGGATCCGAGTTTCCACCGCTGGTGCTGGCCGACTGCGACGAGCCTCTCGTCGATGGCGCTCCGGATCTGCGCGGAACCTGGCGGGCCGTCAGCGCCACACGAGGTGGTGAGCCGGTCTCGGTCGACGACCGACTCTTGACGTATCGCGAGCGCATCGAACAATGTGGAAATCGCATCGTCGACTGCGGTGGGGGCACCATCGCCGACGCCCGCGCCGACGGAACCGAGGAGAACGGCGTTCACGACGTGTCGGTCTTCGATTACACCACACCGATTCACGTCGTCGCGTCGTACGAGGACGGAGCTTTCGTGCTGAGACCCGTCGGCCTACCGGGAATCGAAGTGCGACGGTGGTTGGACGAAGAGGGCCACATGATCTGGACTCGACCCGACATGGGCGGGATTCGCGTCGTGCTGGAACGCGAGCCCACTGGCGGCTGACGCCGTGCGCTCTACGCCGAGGCGAACGCCACCAGGTCGATCTGAGCGGCCTCGGTGATTTCGGGACAGGCGATGGGCATCAATTCGATGCCGTGCGTGGTGCCCAGGATCGTCTTGGCCCGAGCAGGAACGCCGGCGCGCAACAGCAACCGATAGAAGTTGATGCCCTCGTCCCGGAGGGGATCACATTCGTTCACGCTGATCACCGTGCGCGGCAATCCTCGCACGTCGTCCTCGGTGGCGAAACTCGGCCAGGCCAAGGGATCACGTCGGTCGAAGGCCTCGATTCCGTAGCCCATCCGTCCGTTGTTGTTGTGCAGACTCAGGAAGATGCCGTTGTTCTCCGTGGACGACGGACACTCCGGCGTGGGCCACTGACCGGCGATGTACGGGCAGAACGCGTACAAGCCGGAGATCGTCCCGATGTCGCCATCCTTCGACAGCTTCATGCCGGTCGCCAGGGTGAGGTTGCCACCTCCGCTCTCTCCGGCCACCACGATGCGAGCGGGATCGACACCCAACGAGGACGTGTTGGCCACCACCCAACGCAGACCGGACACGCAATCGTTCAGTCCGGCCGGGAACGGGGCCACTTCGGGCAACGACGACGGCGTGACCGCGTTGCGGAACTCCACCATCACCACCACCACGCCCTTGGCGGCCAGCAACTTGCCCCACCCGCTGTAATTCCCGTCGAAACACGACAACGACGCCATCCCACCGCCGTGGATGTAATAGATGCAGGGCAGGACCGCGTCGGTGTCCGGTCGCAGAACCCGAAGAGTGATGGAGTTGCCGTCCGGCTGCGAGGTCACCGTCTCGAGATGTATGCGCAACCCGTTGGTGGGTGCGTTTTCCTCGGTGTCGCAGATGGCCATCATCGATCGGTACATCTCGGCGGCCGCCATTCCCTCGGGTGTGTTGCTGCGCTCCAACAACGCGGCGCGATCCGGTACGTCCGGTGCCTGGAAACTGGGCATCAACGCCAACATGGCTTTGATGCGCGGATCGATGCGTGGGTCTTCGGCTGGATCGACGGTCATGACTCCCCCTCGTGTCGACCCCACCATAGTGAAGAGTCGACGCGCCACGATCAACCTCTAGTCTTTCGACGTGACCCGCCCAACCCGTATCGCCCTCGTGCGTCGTCCGGGCCCCCGGCTCAGCGATGGCATCGTCACCCACATCGATCGCTCCCCCATCGATCTCGACCTGGCGATGAAACAATGGACCGACTACGTGGAGGCCGTGCGCGATGCCGGATGGAGAGTCGTCGAGGTTCCTCCCGCCGATGATTGTCCCGATGCCGTGTTCATCGAGGACCCGGTGGTGCTGTACCGCGGCACGGCCATCATCACCCGACCCGGCGACGACGCGCGCAAACCCGAAACCGTCGCGGTGGAGCCGGTCGTGGCCGAACTCGGTTGTCGTATCGAGCACATCGTCGCTCCCGGAACCATGGACGGTGGCGACGTCCTCAAAGTTCCGCATCCCGCAGGCGACACCATTTATGTCGGTCTCGGCGGTCGCACCAACCCCGAGGGCCTGCGTCAATTCGCCACGATCGTCGAGCCGCTCGGCGCCACGGTGGTCGGCGTTCCTCTCACCAAGGTCCTGCATCTCAAGTCAGCCGCCACTGCGCTGTCGGATGGCACCATCGTCGGTTGGGAGCCCGGCTTGGACTCGACCGCGGCCTTCCCGCGTTTCGAAGCGGTTTCCCAGGAATCCGGGGCGCACGTGGTGCTGCTCGAACCCGACCTCATTCTCATGGCCGCGGACGCGCCAATCGTGGCCGCGAGTTACCGCGCTCGCGGCTACCGCACCATCGAGGTCGACATCGGCGAGTTCATCAAACTCGAGGGCTGTGTCACCTGTTTGTCGGTGCGCGTCCGCGAACTCCCGTGATCAAAGGCCCCGTAGGCGATAACGCATGATGTCGTCGGTGGTGATCGTCGACCCGCAATCGTTGCTGGCGGCCAACACCTCCGGCCGCGTCAACGTCGCGATGTCGAAGTAGTCCGCGGCGTACACCGTGGAACCGTCGCGGTAGCGACGCACGCTCGTTCCACGGGTCATGGGCACCCGCTTCCCCGTGGACGTGACCGCGGTCTGCACCCACTCCTGCAGATACACCGATCCGTCGTTCAGCTCGGGTCCGACCGGAACGAACTCGATGTTGCCGACGCGCGGCATGATGTCCATGATCCAGGCCGTGATCTCCTCGCGACCGCGGAACTCTCCGAAGATCGGATCGATGTACACCGAGTCGGTGGGATGGAACTGGCGGCAATCGGCTTCGAAGTCCACCTCCGAGCACACGGTGACCGGAGTGGCCGCGTGGTGATCCCACTCGGCGGGGGAAGGCGAATCCGGAATGGGCGCCGCCTCGGACCCGTCGGGCGGCGGGGTGCGGAACGAGCTGGTGTCGTACACGTCGCAGGCCCACGTGATCCAGCCGTCTCGATATCGGCGCACGCTCACGCCCTTCGACATGGGCACCGTTCCCTCGCCGGCTCCGATGGCGGCCAGGTTCGCGAACATCTGCCACTCGTCGACCGAGGTGACACCCTCGCCGTCGTCCAGGAACGCCGGCGGTTGTGTCGGTACGAAGTCGATGAATTCGATCTGCGCCATCGTCGGCACCAACCAGTTGCGGATGTCCTTCTGCCCGAAGAACGACCCGTAGATGGCGTCGAAGTAGCGCGAGTTGGTGGGATGCATGAAGTCGGCCATCATCTGGATGCCCAAGCGACCGAGGGAGGGATGGCCCAACGCTGACAACATCTCGGGAACACTCAGACCGCTCGGAGCGTCGACGAATCGGTCGAGGCTCGTCTCCTGGCCGACGATGCCGGACAGGAATCGCTTGGCGAAGTCGTCGACCGCCGGCGTGATCGCGGACTCCATCACGACCGCCCCGGACGAGCCAAGGTTCCCGGTCGTGCACCGGTGTCGGCGTCGAAGCGTCGGGTCACCTCTCCGCGTACCATCGTGGCCAGATACCCCTTCACCGGCTGGATCAAGCGCGTTCCACCCGCGGGCAGATCGTGGAAAGCTTTCGGGGGTGACACCGTGAGGTTGTCGAAGTCGATGACATTGATGTCGGCACGCAACCCGGGCACCAGTCGACCCCGGTCGGTGTAGCCGTACAAATCGGCGTTGCGCGACGTCTGCTTGGCCACCAGATACTCCAGGGGAATGCGCTCGCCTCGATGACGATCACGGGCCCAGAACGTCAGTTGTGTCGTGGGCATCGTGGCATCGCAGATCAGGGTGACGTGCGCACCAGCGTCGCTCAAACCCGTCACGGTCTCGGGGTGTGTCAACATCTTGCGCAACACTTCCTGGTTCTCGTGCACGTCCGGACCACCCATGAGAGCGCACATGGCCGCACCGTTCTGCTCGAGCAGGAAGTCGTACAGCACGCTCAGGATCGGTTCGCCCGTGCCGGCCGCGCGGGCACCGAGCATCTGGGACGGGTCCGGTTCGTAGTCCACCGGATCGGCCAACGGATACAGCATCGGAGCCGCCATTTGGAACAGGTTGTACATGTTCGCCATGGAGCCCGGCTGATCCACGGGGACGTCGGCCTCGGACATGATCGCGGCCTTCACCTCCGGGCGGGCCATCTCGCGCGCGCGCTCGGCCAGGGGAAGATGCGCCAACGCCATGTATGAAGGACGACGTTGGAACGCGTGGTAACCCGACAGACCCGAAGCCAATCCGATCGGTCGCGACGACACCTGTGGGAACAGACGAGCACCACTCTGATTCGCGTCGACCACCATGGCCAGCAATCGCTCCCACGTGTCGGGGGCGTAGTCCGGCGACTTCACGAGCGTGAACGTCACCGGTCGACCGCTGCGCCGCGAGAACTCGGCCATCAGGGCCAACTCGCTCTCGGGGGTGAAGCGCTCGCCACCCAATCCTTCGAGTTTGCCCACCGTGCCGGCCGGGATCATCTCGAACACACCACAACCGGCTTCACGCATCGCCGACGACAACGCATCGATCTCGATGTCGGGGGCGAAGGTGCCCGGTACCGGCGAGCCATCGAGGGCGCGATGGCCGATGGTGCGCGACGTGCTGAAGCCGGCCGCACCGGCGCGAAGTGCGTCCACCACCAAACGTGACATCTCGCGAAGATCGTCAGAGGTGGCCTCCTCGTTGCGCGCACCCCGCTCACCCATGACGTAGTAACGCAGCGCTCCATGGGCCACTTGGGCGCCGATGTCGAGTGAATACTTCCGACTGGCGATGTAATCCATGTACTCGGGGAAGGACTCCCACCGTCCCCATTCGATGCCCTCGTACAGGGCCGTGCCGGGAATGTCCTCGACGCCCTCCATCAATTCGATGAGGGTCTTTTCGCTGCCGGGACGCACCGGCGCGAAACCCACACCACAGTTGCCCATCACGATGGTCGTGGCGCCGTTGCCGGCCGACGGGTCCATGACCTCGTCCCAACTGACCTGCCCGTCGTAGTGCGTGTGAACGTCGACCCAACCGGGCGTCACCACGGCACCGTCGGCGTCGATCTTCTCGCGCGCCGGTTCGTCGACGTCGCCCACCGCCACGATCAGTCCGTCGCGCACCCCGACGTCACCTCGACGAGGTGACGAACCGGTGCCGTCGACGATGGTTCCACCCGCGATCACGTAATCGAGCATTGTTCCCCCTCACAACGCGGTCCCCCGACCGCACCCCCACCCTATTTCCGGCGCGCCGCCAGATACTTCATCGAGGCTTCCCGACTCTCCGGGTCCCGCATCGCGTACACCAACGAGTCGGCGTCCTGAATCGATCGACCGGTGCCGGCCATCTCTTCGGCGACCGCGTTGACATGGGCTTTGGTCGCGCGCAACGCATACGACGGCTTGGCCGCCAGCGACGTCGCCAGGGCGTCGACGTGCGCGACCAATTCCTCTCGCGTGACCACCGTGTTGATCCAACGAAGCGACAGGGCCTCGGAGGCCGTGAAGGGACGGCAGGTGAGCACCAATTCCTTGGTGACGGCCGGGCCCAGTTCGCGAACGAGACGTGGGATACCACCCCATGCCAGGGGTATGCCGAGGTCGACCTCGGGAATCGAGAACAACGCGTCCTCGGAAGCGACCCGGAGATCGCAGGCCGCCACCAGCACCGCGCCACCACCGACGCAACGACCGTGCACGGCCGCGATGGTCAACTGGGGCACGTCGGTGAGTGCGTTGGTCGCCAGACGCCCGAGGTCGGCTCCGTCACGGGGGTTCCCCGAGGCCGGAGCGGCAAAATCACCCAAATCGAAGCCGGCGGAAAAGGCCCGACCGGCGCCTTCGACGATGACGACCCGAATATCGGACCGTTGATGCAGCCACGCGCTGATCTCGATGATCTCGGACAGAAGGACCGCCGACAGTGCATTCAGCTTTGCGGGGCGATCGAGCGTGACGCGACCCACCGGGCCCGCCTCGGTCCACATGAGGCACTCCAACGTCGGGGGCGCGAGCGGCGGCGGGGAATCGGACGAACTCATTCCCCGAAGTCAATCAGAGGAATCGTCGAACGGCCTGAATTCGGGTGGCCGACGGCAGCTTGGCGATTCTCACGACCGAACCGGTGTTGGGCGCCTCGATCCAATGGGTGGCACTGATGGCGATCCCCACATGGCTGATCTGGGTCGGGTTGATGCTGGAGTATGTGAAGATCAGATCGCCGGCCTGAATGGGCGTCGTCTTCCAGTCGATGACGACGCCGAGTTTGGATTGGGCGAGACTCTGGTGCGGCAGCTTCACTCCGGCCACGGCGTAACTGGCCAGGGTGAGGCCCGAGCAGTCGTACGTGGACGGTCCGGCCGTGGCGAATTTGTACGGCTTCCCCACCTGGGCGTGAGCGAAGTCCAGAACCTGCTGCAACTTGCTCGTGGGAGAGGGTACGACTCGTGCCGGTGTCGCCGGCGGGACATTCGCCGAACTGGATGCGACCGCCGAAGTCGAGGACGTCGAAGCACCGGCCGGCAGTTTGATGATCTGCCCGGGAACGATGACGCTCGTGCGGGTGAAGTTGTTCGCGGTCAACAGAGCGCTCAACGACACCTTCGCCGTGGACGCGATCTTCGACAACGAGTCGTTGCGTTGCACCACGTAGGTCGGCCCGTTGGACGAATTCGCCGTGGACGCGCTCGAACTTCGCGAGACGACGGGGATCGCGGTGGGCGCGGCCGTCGCGGTGTCGGGCAACTTGATGACCTGTCCGGGAACGATGACGCTGGTGCGGGCGAAACCGTTGACGGCCAGTAGATCGCCCATCGAAACGTTCATTCGCGTGGCAATGCGACTGAGCGAATCATTCTTCACCACGACGTAGGTGAGACCGAGCGACGACGTGGCCGACGACGAGGACGACGAGGACACGTTGTTGCCCTGAGCGAGGGCGCCGGGCACACCGACGACACCTAGTGCGATCGCGGCCGACAACGACATCAAGGCCGTGCGTCCGAGTTTGGTCATCCTCCGTTTCACGAAGAGGGGTATCGTCCCCCCATCGTCGGACCTTTACGAAAAAATCGCGGAGAACCTCGTTTTCACCTCGTGACCACGATGTTCACGAATGATCGGGATTCGATCAATCGCGAATCTTGCGATCCATGTTCTGGTGATACAAGGCGATCTTGAACTCGCGTTCGGAGAGGATCTGACGCGAGAAGGCACTCGACCTCTTGGACCGTGCCATCTGTGTGTAGATGCTGATGTCCTCGCCCACCACCCGCTTCAACTCGTTCCAGTGGGTCATGGTGCGCGACCAATAGTCCGCGTAGGCCGGGTCCGACTGGTCTCCGGGGTAGACGATCTCCCAGCACAAGAATCGCGTGCGGTCGACACCCAGCGGAATGGGTTGGAACACCTGAATGTGCTCGGGATTGCAGTTGAAGACCGTGTTCGGGAAGACCACGTAATGGCAGATCGCGTTGCGGTGGTGGTCGAAGTCCTCGTCGGGCAACTTGTCGAGGTGGGTGGGACGGGGCACGAAGCACATGAAGTTGTCGCCGACCACGTGGAACGACGAACACCGAGCGGCCTTGGTGAACTCGGCGGGCACATGGTGAAGTTCGGTGACGTGGTACACCTCGTTGAACCCGTCGATGATGGCCTTGTAATTGACGGGCACGTCCCATTCGACGACCTCATGGACCACCATGTCCTGCATACGGTACGCGCCGAGGTCAGCGGTGATCTCGGGTCCGATGGAGTCGGCCAAGGGAACGGCGCGCTCGGGACCGGCGAGGTTGAACCACACCCAGCCACCCCATTCCTCCACGGCCACCGCCGGAGAGTGGGCTGACGCCAACACCACCGGATCGAAGTCCTCGCGCTCGGGCACGCCCACCAGGCGACCCCGGGTGTCGTACACCCAACCGTGATAGGGACAGGTGAAGCGTCGGGCACCACAGCCGGACTTCTCGGTGACGAACGAGGGACCGCGATGGCTGCACACGTTGTGGAAACCGGCCATCGTTCCGTCGCTCTGACGCACCATCACGATGGTCTCGTCGTGACCTTCGTAGGAGATCCAATCTCCGGGCTTGGCCACCTGTTCGGTGCGGCCACCGATCATCCAATGGCGACCCAGCACCCGTTCGCGCTCCAGTTCGTAACGAACCTGGTCGCGGTACACGCTGGCATCCATCACGCTCGGTCCGAACTCGGGAAGGCTCTTCACGCTGCCGCCGATGCGGGCAGGAAGGGTTCCTCTCGTCGGAATGTGGACGGGAGAGCCACCAGTGGGGTCAATCTTCTGATCGGTCATCTGCCACCTCCTGTACCTGATACCTGTCTAGCGGATGGCGTCGGTCAGAATTGCACCATGCTTTTGATCTCGGGGATGAGCGACCGCGTTCCCCTGCCCGAGGTGGGGGCGTACGCCAAGCGAGTCGAGGCGATGGGATTCGACATCTTGCACGTACCCGAGACCGTTCACGACTCGATGGCGGTGTCGTTGCTGGCGCTCATGGCCACCGATCGGCTGCGGGTCCAGACCAGCCTCACCTTGGCCTTCCCCCGTAGCCCGATGCTGTTGGCGCTCCAAGCATGGGATGCGTCGGCCACCGGTGCGGGTCGCTTCGATCTGGGACTGGCCACGCAAATTCGTCAGAACATCGAGGGTCGATTCGGCGTTCCGTGGAGTGATCCGTTGCGACGCATGGAGGATTACGTCACGGTCGTGCGCGCCGTCTGGAGATCGTTCACCGAAGGCTCTCCCCTGAACGTGAGCACCGCGTCCTACACCCTCGACCGCCTGCAACCATTCTTCGATCCCGGCCCGCTGGCGCATGACCCGCCGACGATCCTTCTCGGCGGCGTGAACCGCGGCGCGATCGAGTTGGCCGGTCGCTGTGCCGACTGGTTCGTGACGCATCCGACCAATTCGCATCCACGATTCGTGCGCGAGTTGGCGATGCCGGCCCTCGACAGCGGTGTCGAACAGGCTCGACGTCCCAACCGGCCGCGCATACTCACCGCCTCTCCGCTCATCACCGGCCCCGACGTGGACGCCGTCGACCGAAGTCGCCAAGCTCAACGCGCGGTGCTGGCCTTCCTCTACTCCACACCCGCGTACCAGCGATCGCTCGAATTGTTCGGATGGCCCGAGCTGGGCCCGCGACTGCGAACCATGACGCGCGGCGGCGACTGGGGGTCGCTCGGCACGCTCATGACCGACGAGGTTCTCGACATCGTTCTGCCCACGGGAACCTGGGACCAACTTCCCGACATCCTCGAGGGCTGGTACGGCGGTCTGGTCGACGGGCTGTTGATCCAACCGCCCGAGGATCCGACTCTCGACGCACGATTCTCCGAGACCCTGCGGGCCATCGGATCGATCCGGCCGCGGGTCGACTGATCAGGAGTTCGCGATCAGCTCGGCAATCAACGGCTCGAGCGACTCCCGATCCAGGCTCCCCTGCACCTTGGTCACCGAACCATTCGCATCGATGAAGACCCAGGCCGGTTGATACGGAACCCCGTAGCGGGCGAAAACATCTCCCGAGTCATCGAGAAGGCTGGGGAATGAGATCTCGTGACGTTCGATGAAGTCGCGCATGTACTCCTCCGAACCGTTCCACGCGACGCCGTAGAAGTCGACCGAGTCACCGTAGGTGAGGTGGGCCTCCTCGACCGAGGGGGCTTCGTTGTTGCATTGCGTTCAACCGGGCGCCCAGAACCACAAGACCACGGGTCGACCCGACGACCCGACATCGGTGGTCGGATCGATGAGCAAATCCTCGCCCACCGACACCGGTGAGGAAGCAGCCGGAAGCACCACGGACCCGTCGGAATCCGTCGAGCCCGCGATGTCCGCCGAATCACCACCACAGGCCACGACGATCATGGCGACCGCCGCCACAGTCGTCAGGAACCTCGCCATCGATCGCATCACGACGTCACGGTAGACGGGTCTGACTGCGCCGTCGCATCGGGCGGGCGCGAGGCATTGGTGACGATGGCCACGCCCACCAGGATCACGGGCAGCGCCACGGCCATGTTGGTCGACACGCTCTCGTCGCTGAAGACGACTCCGAGCAGAACCGCGATGGCCGGGTTCACATACGCGTAACTCATCGCCAGTGGGCCACTCACGTTTCCGATCAGGTACGTGAAAGCCGAGAACGCCACGATCGAACCGAACACCACGAGGTAGCCGACCGCGAGCCCGCTGCGCAGGCTGGGTGCGTCGATCGTTTCCCGCGACGCCAAGGACAGCAGCATGAATGCCACCGCGGCAGATCCCATCTCGATGGTCGTGGTCATCGGTCCGTCGGGCATCTCGACGCGGCGGCTGAGGGCCGAACCGAAACTCCACGACACGCAGGCCACGAAGACGAGCGACACGCCACCCCACGAACCCGACAACCCCTCGTCGGACACCAGCACTGCCACCCCGGCCAGACCGATGAACATCCCGACCCACTGCATCCGATTGGGCCACGACCGCCACAGCCCACCAGGGCCATCATCATCGGCTGAATCGCGATGATCGTCGCCACCAAACCCGAGTCGACTCCGCGATCCTCGGCCAACGTCACCATGCCGAGCCCACCGATCAGAAGCATGATCCCGATCAGGGAGGCGTTGCGCGTCTGTCGGCGACTCGGCCACGCCACTCCACGGGAGCGAAGGATCAACACCATGACGAGCGATGCCACGACGAATCGGCAACCCTGCATGAAGAACGGCGGCATCGTCTCGAGCCCGATCTTGATGGCCAGATACGTGGAACCCCAGATCACCCACACGGCGGCCAACGACAGCACGGTGAGGCGGCCGAACGAGCGGGACATTCCGACATTCTCGCCGACGACCATGTCGGTCGGACAATCCCCGCCGATACCGTGTCCGACGTGTCCGATCACGGTGTCACGACCCCACCTCTGTGCGTGCTGGGCGACTTCGCATGGGACGTGCTCATTCGCACCAACAGTGAACTGTTGCGCGGGGGCGACACCTTCGGAGAAGTGATGCTGACTCCGGGAGGGAGCGC
>JAURHL010000002.1 GCA_030833305.1 Acidimicrobiales bacterium
CATTGATAGTGGAAAGCTGGTCTCAGTTCCGGACGAAAGAGACTTTGTTGATCTCGTCAAAACCGAACGTTGTCTTCCCTCCATCTCTTGTGAGATCTGGGACAACTGGATCTTCGTCAATCAAGATCCTGAGGCAATGGCGTTCTCCGATCACATCGGCAAGATCGCCGATGAAATGTCGGAGTTTCAAGGCGCCAATTTACGTACTGTCGCCAAACAAAGCGAGATCGTTCCGTGCAACTGGAAGGTCACGGCCGAGGCCTTCCTGGAGGTGTACCACTTCCGGCACATCCACAGTCGCAACGGCGAGAGTCTCCTCGACAACCGGGGCGCCACCATGGGTCTGTTGCCCAACGGGTGCTCGCGCATGGTCACCCCGTTCTCCAAGGCCTCGTACACCGCCCTCGGCATGACGAACTGGGACGACTACCGGCACGTCGTCATCCCGGGGTTCACCGACATCGAGACCGTCAACGACATGGTCCGCTGCACCAGCAGCGCCTACGGGATCTTCCCCAACCTCATCACCCCGGTGGCGGCCTACGGTTTTCCCTTCATCACCTTCTGGCCCCTCGACAAACGCACCACGCGGATCGACTGGACGCACTACGCGCCGATCGACTTCGATCCCACCGACGGACTACCCGCCCACTGGCAGGCGCGACTGGACAACTTCGCGACGATCATGCAAGAGGACTTCTGGAACATGGCGCCCATGCAACGGTCGCTGGAGTCACCCGCGATGCGCGGCATGCCCATCAACTATCAGGAACGGCGTATCTGGAACTTTCACGAACAGATCGATCGCCTGATCGGCATCGAGAAGATCCCCGAGGCTCTTCGCGTTCCGCAGTTGCTGGCGAACTGGATCGAACGCTGAGATCAGCCGCGGGCCACTCGCGGGTTGCCGTCGGTCCACATGACGGTCAACTTGCGGAACACGATGCGCCAACCATCGGGGGTGCGCTTCAATTCGTCCTCGTAGCGACCGGCGATGATGAAGTTGGGTCCTCCCTCGGCGGCTTTGCGCACGTGCTGTGACTGCAGATAGCAACGACACCAGGCCCGGTCACCCTCCACGCGAACCATGTGGTTGGCCACCAGATGCTGGGTCTGTTCGAGCGGTTCGAGGGCCCGGCGAATACGGGCCTTGATGGCGTCACGTCCCCGAACGTCCTCCAGAAGATCACCGTTCGCATCGGGGTCGAACACTCCGTCGAGGGCCTCGAAATCCTTGGTGTCGAGGGCCCAGCAATAACGATGGGTCAGGTCGACGATGGCCGCACGATCGACCAGGAGACGGGCGGCGGTGGCGGAATCGAGGTTCTCGATCGACTGGCTTTCGAACATGACCGAACCGTACCCGAGCATCGTGTACCCGAACGACCGCTGCGTTCGTGTGGAATGCTGTGACCATGCGCGACCTCGGAGAACCGGTGCAGATCGCCTACGCCGTGAGTCCGAACGTTCCCGTTCGCGAGCACGCGAATCGTCACGCAAAGCGTTGGGGATCCGGACCTTTCGTCGTGGCCGAGCACATCGATCTCGCCGTGTCGCTCGTGAACGGGGCACCCACGCCCTTCGATCACTCCTCGGCCTACGGCTGGTGGGGTGAGCTCATGGTGGAGCTGGTGGTGGAACACACCGCCCCCCTCGTGCCTCCGGGTCGCGTTCACCACGTGGCGTACATGGTCGATTCGTTGCCCGCGGCCATCGAGCACTGTCGGTCGCACGGAGCCCCCGTGTTGCTCGAGGCCCGCACGAGAACCGGGACCGACTTCGTCTTCTGCGATGCCCGCGACGAACTGGGTCACCTCGTCGAGCTGTACGAACGCAGCGCGGATCTTGTGGCGTTCTACGAACGCGTGCGGTCACTCGCCCGCGGGTGATCAGATCATCGAGTCGTCGACCCAGCTACCGTGGAATCCGTACGGCACCCGCTGGGGCAGGTGCACTCGTGCCACCGCGGGCTTCGACAGATCCGAGGCGTCGAGGATGACCAGGTCGGTGCGGTTGGTGGATTCGTCGTGCACGAAGCCCATCGCCCATCCCTCGTCCTCGCCGGCCGTTGCCGAATCCTGAACGAACACGAATTCGCCCGGATGCGCGTGCGGACCGAGGTCGTGAACGGTCTTGGATCCGTCGCTCATGTCGTAACGCGCCACCACGCCGGGGTCGCCGCCGGGAACACCCGAGCCCGAACCGGTGACGGCGGATCGCGAGCCGGCCACCCATCCGTATCGGTGCTTCAACCCGACCAGGCGTTCGTCGACGCGCGGAAACGCGTGCGCCCAATCGTCGATCTGGGTCTCGCTCACCGCACCGGTACGCATGTTGAAACGCCAGCGGTACATGAAACACGGCTCGAAACTGTCCATCGATCCGCGCCACATCGACTCGTGACGTCCGACATCGCACACCACCTCGTCACCGTCGACGAACGCGTTCAACGGATGGAACACGTAACAGGGATCGATCTCGAACCAACGAACGTCCTTGTCGGTGCCCATGCGCGGCATGATGCCGATGCGGGCGCCGTAGTTATCGTCCCAGCCGATCGGTGGCAGCCCCTCGGCCATCTTGTCGAGGTTGAAGACCACCGGCAGGTCCATGAAGATGGCGTGCTCGCGGGTGATCATGAAGTCGTGCATCATCGTGCCCTTGGGCGTGGTGATGGGTGCCGAATGGACCAACTGTCCCCGCCCGTCGAGGACGTGATACGTCACGAACGGGGCCACCGCGGAGTACCCGAAGAAGTGCAGTTCGTTGGTCTCGGCGCACAACTTCGGGTGTGCGGTGAACGCGGTCGTCAATCGACCACCGAAGTCGTCGCATCCGATCGTTTCCAATTCCGGCGAGATCTCCCACGGAAGGTGACCCTCCTCGAGCGCCCAGATGCGACCGGCGTGAGCCAGGACGTGGGTGTTGGCCGCGCTGGCGGTGGGGTCGAACATCGTCTCGGGGTCCATGGCGTCCATGCCGTTCAGGTACTTCGGAGTGCGCACGTACCGGTTGCGGTACCACTTGGCCTGGCCGTTTTCGATGCGCACGCCGTGCACCATGCCGTCGCCGAAGAACCAGTGTCCGGCCGTGCCGTCTTTCGGGTTGGAGCCGTTGCGCACGTACAGACCCGACAAACCGGACGGGATGGATCCGGTCACCGACAGATTGGTGTCGGTCACCTCGTCGAAGACGGGCGCGTAGTTGCCGCGCAGGAACCACGGTGTCTGTTCGGCGTTACGGTCGAGCATGTCGGTCATGTCGGTGTTCCCTTCGTGAGGTGTGTGTCTGGCTTCAACGATGTTCGGCCCACCAAGGCGCGACTTGGGCGGCGAAGCGTTTGGCGTACGCGCGCGTCAGTTCGTCGGTGGATCCGGAGAGGTCCTGGGCTTCGGTGCTCGGCAACGGGCTCGCGCCCTGCATCGGGTCGACCCATTCCAGGCGGAGACCGGCCAACACCGAGCCCAGTTGGGGTGACGCCGCTTCGTGGTGCTCGCTCGTCTGATGCGCGATGAACGCGGCGAAGTCGGTGAAGGCGAGCAACGTGTAGTAGGTGCTCGGTTCGGAGCCCCGCCAGTACTCGTAACGGAGCAGACCGGCCTCGGTCGTGTGGCTGAGTTCGTAGAGTTCGCGCGAGATCGCCTCGAACTCCGCTTCGGCACCCGCTCGTACCGTGATGTGCGCGAGGATCGTGGCCACGACGGCACCGTAACAAACCCCCCGCGTTCTGGGTAGGAAAAGTGCCCGAAACCGGCGCTTTCTCCGACCCGGATCGGGGTCAGCCCACCAGTCGCTCGCTCAGAACCCAGAGTTCCCGGGCTCGCTCGGGGTCCACCGCGCGGGCGGCCACCCCGACGGCGGCCAAGGAATCGTCGTCGACCACCGGCGACACGTTGCAGTCTTCGCAGTACTCGCCACCGCGGCCATCGAGCAACGCCGACGTGGCCGCCCACACCGTGGTGGCGGCTCCTTGTTCCGGACTCTTCCACGTGAGCGCCTGGGGCCGGTCGCTGATGCGATCCATCAAGGACTGGATCACCTCGGGTGTCATGTACCTACCAAGTTCGGTGTGGATGCCACCGGGGTGAACCGCGAAGGCACGAACGCCGAGGTCCCGGTATCGACGATCGATCTCGACCGCGTGCAGGACGTTGCAGGTCTTGGCTGCCCCGTACGACAGGAACGGGTCGTAGTCGCGTTTCGCGAAGTTCGGGTCGTCGAAGTCGATGTCACCCATGCGATGACCCGCCGACGAGAGCACCACCACCCGCGCCGGCGCCGACTGCACGAGCCGCGGCAGCAACTCGCGCGCCAACAAGAAGTGCCCGAGATGATCGACACCGAACTGTTGCTCGAAACCGTCGCTGGTGTGACCCAACGGCGTGGCCATGATTCCGGCGTTCAGGATGAGCCCGTGAAGCGGGCGGGAATCGGCGAGAAAGCGCGCCGACGCCGCGCGCACCGACGCCAGCGAGCCGAGGTCGATGTCCAACTCCTCGAGGTCCGCTCCGGGATGCGCGTCGCGAATGGACGTCATGGCCTCGCGGTTCTTGTCGGGATTGCGCGCGGCCATCACGACGGTGGCCCCGTGCGCGGCCAGTGCCCGGGTGGTTTCGAGACCGAGTCCGCCCGAGGCCCCGGTGACCAGGAACCGACGACCCGTGAGGTCGAGACCGGCGAGAACGTCGTCGGTGGTGGACGCGGCCGAGAAGCCGCTCGCGGTGGGTGTGTGGGGTGCGGTCATCGCGTCACTCATCCGAGCGGTCCGCCGGCGAACCAACGATCGAACATGGGCTTGATCGCGCTCCAGACCAACTCCACGATCAGACCGCTGGGCGGTTGGACGTAGGTGAATGCTCCGTAGTTCTTCTCGGGTGGTGCCTGGGCCATGACGATCGTCCACCCCCGTTCGACGAGCGCCAACGACTCGCCCGCCACGTCGTCGGACCACACGCCGACATGATGCAGACCCGGGTTCGAGCGACCGTCCCAGATGGAACCCGGCGCTCCTTCGAGCAACTCGATGTGCTGGGGTCCCTCGGCCGAATACGTGAACCGCAAGGGAATCTGCTTCTCCCCCTCGCCGGGCAACCACACGTTCTGCTCGCGGGTTTGCGGTTCGCACCACGTCACCCCGAGCGAATCACCCAACTCGGACATCGCCCGTTCCAGGTTCGGGACACGAATTCCTTGGTGGTAACACCGGCTGTAATCGACTTGCTTCACGTCTCCCCCTCGTTCGGAACTCAGATGCGTCGCTGATGACCTTCCCAATAGGGCGCCCGCAGCGGAGCCTTTTGGATCTTGCCCGTTCCGGTGCGCGGCACGTGGGCCACGTAGTCGACCGAACGCGGCGCCTTGTAACCGGCCAGAAGTTCGCGACAGTGGGCGATCAATTCCGATGACAAGGATTCGTCGGCCATGACGCCGTCCTTCACCTGCACCAAGGCCTTCACGCTCTCGCCGAACTCCTCGTCGGGGACACCGATGACCGCCACGTCCTCGACCGCCGGATGCACCGCCAGGACTCCTTCGATCTCGGCCGGGTAGATGTTGACGCCACCGCTGATGATCATGTCGATCTTGCGATCGCTCAACCACAAGTAGCCGTCGGCATCGAGGTAGCCGACGTCGCCGGTCGTGAACACGCCGGGCTCGAGATGAGCCGCGGCCGTCTTGCCTTCGTCGTTGTGGTACGTGAAATCGGTGCCCATCTTGTTGCGGAAGTACAACGTGCCCTCGGCACCCTGAGCAACGCGGTTGCCTTCGTCGTCGACCACGATCACTTCGACGGTCTCCAACGGTTTGCCCACACTTCCACCCTTGGCCAACCACTCCGCCGAGGAGATCGTGGAGATGATCGAGCCTTCGGTGCTGCCGTAGTACTCGGTGATCTTCGGACCCATCCATTCGATCAGGCCCCGCTTCACCGCCGGCGGACACGGGGCCGCGCCGTGCCACACCGTCGTGAGCGAACCACCGACGAAACGACTCTTCACGTCATCGGGCAGGTCGAGCATGCGCTTCATCTGCGTGGGAACCAGGTGAACGTTGGTGCAGGCATGGCGATCGATCAGCTCGAGCATTCCGGCCGAGTCGAACTTGTGCTGCATGACCACCGACGATCCACCGATCATCGGCAGGTACGAGAACGCCCATTGCGCCGAGTGGTAGAACGGCCCGCACAACATGGTGCGACCGGGAATGGGCAGGAAGTTCGAGAAGCCCGCCGCCACCAGCTTCATGATGTCGGGCGTCATCGACAGCCCTCCGGACAACATGCCCCGAACCCCCTTGGGGCGACCGGTGGTGCCCGAGGTGTAGAACATCGGACCTCCGAGCATCTGATCCGCGGGTTCCGCGGGCGAGCCGGCCGACACGACGTCGTCGTATTCGCGGAATCGACCGTCGCCGCGAACCACCGAGTCGGTGGCCGTTCGGATGCCGACCACCAAGCGAACGTTCGCACTGCGATCGTCGCGCAACGCCACGGCGGTGGCCTCGGCGAAGCGGTCGTCGACGAAGACGGCGGCGGCGTCGGCGTCGGCGAACACGTACGCCAATTCGTCGGCCACCCAGTGCCAGTTGACCGGCACGTAGGTCCAGCCGCCGTGAGCGCAGGCCATCGCCAGTTCGAAGTACTCGCAGTGATTGCCCACGATGACTGCCACCGTGTCACCGGTCCGCAGACCGGCGTCGCGCAGACCGTTGACGAGCCGATTCACGCGCTCGTCCAGTTGGGCCCAGGTGACCTCGCGGAACTCGTCGATCAGAGCGGCGACGTCGCCTCGATCACGAGCGTGGTCGGAGGTGAGAACGGCCATGGTGCGACCTCAGCGCGACAAGATGGTGACGCCGGAGATTCCGGGAGCGCCGTACACGTGCGTGTAGGCGGTCTTGGGATCGTTCGGCACCTGACGGGCTCCGGCTTGACCCCGCAACTGCAACACGTTCTCGTACACCTGTCGCAATCCGGACGCGCCGATCGGCTCTCCGTTCGCCAGGCAACCACCGTCGGTGTTCACCGGGAACTTGCCGCCGATCTCGGTCTCTCCGGCCTGGATCATGAACTCCTGCTCGCCATGCTCGCAGAACCCGTTCTCGGCCATATGCATGACCTCAGCACCAGCCTCGGTGTCTTGCAACTGTGCAATGTCGATGTCTTCTGGTCCGATGCCAGCCATTTCAAAAGCGGCCTTTGACGAGTCAACAGTCGGTCCAGCGTTGTGCTCAAGAGCGATAGACGGTGCCAACACTTCGAAACTTCCGAAGCGACGGCTACGAACAACTGCAGCATCCAAGAAGATCGGCTTGTCGGTGTACAGGTGAGCCTTGTCGGCGCGCGCCAGGATGAGAGCCACACCACCCTCGCCGGGTGAACAGAACATGTACTGCGTCAGCGGGTACGAGAGCATCGCCGAGTTCAGGACCTCTTCCTCGGAGATCGGCTTGCGTCGCCACGCCATCGGGTTCATGGCTCCGTTACGGAACGCCTTCTCGGACACCTTGGCCAGCGTGCTCTGCGAGATGCCGTATTCGTGCATGTAGCGGTTGATCTTCATGCCGAAGAACTGCGTGGTGAGGGCCAGTCCGGACGCGCCGTACCAATCACCGAGGCCACTGCCCTTGGTGTTGACCCGGAACGCACCACGCTCGTGCTTGTCGAATCCGACCGCGATACCGAGGTCGAAGACACCCGAGCGAATGGTGTTGTAGGCCGAGAACAACGCCGATCCACCGGTGGCACAACCGTTGGCCACGTTGATGAACTGCAGACCGGTGAGGCCGAGCAACGACACCATGGTGTCGGCCGCTCCGGCGGCCATCGAGCCACCGAAGGCGAACTGCATGTCCTCCCAACTGACGCCGGCGTCGGCACAGGCCCGACGAACGGCGATGACTCCCTGATCCATGCCCGACACGCCTTCGGTGCGACCGAACTCGTGCATTCCGATTCCGACGATGGCAACTTCCGTGGTCATATTTGCTCCCTTGGATCTGGTCGTTTCTCAGGCCACCGGCGCGAACGCGAAGGTGACGACTTCGTTCCCGTTGGCATCGGTCGAGAGCGGCACGATGACCATCTCCATCTCCATGCCGATCTTCAACTTCTCCGGATCGGCCTCGGTCAGGCGCGACTCGATCTTCAACTGTCCCGGCAATTCCACGTACCCGACCCCGAAAGCCTTGAACGTCTTGGGATCGACGTCTCCGGCGTAGGGCGGGGCCTTGGGCGGGAAACCCTGCACGGTCCAGGTCCACAGAGTTCCGCGACGACCCAAGAGCACTTCCTCGGTCTCGGCCCCCGTGCACTTCGGGCAACCCTGTTGGACGGGGAACATGTGGTTGCCGCACGTGACACAGCGACTGCCGATCAATTGCGGACTCTCCGAGGGCCACGTGAACACCCCGTCGGTCACCGGAACCTGCGCCATCATTCCCCCTCCGCACCCTGCGGTGCTCTCCACCCTGGACTCCGACTCGCATCGGTGCTTCGACCTTAGTGAACCTCGCCCCCGGGAAACTTACCCGGCGATAATTGATCGCCTCGGGCACTACTGTGCCTGCGGTGACCACCGTTCCCGAGGCCCACGGTCCGTTGACCCCCGCCGACGCCGCCGCGGCGTCGATGGCGATCCAACGATGCCTGCTCGACTACTGCCGGGGCATCGACCGTTGCGACGCCGAGTTGGTGGCCAGCGTCTACCACCCCGACGCGACCGACGACCACGGATCGTTCGTGGGCCTGGGCGTGGACTTCGCCCGGTTGGCCACCGACAAGTTGCGCGGATACGCCATCGCCACCACCCACTACTGCAACCCGCCGCACATCGTGTTCACCTCGGTGACGTCGGCCGAGGTCGAGACCCAGGTGCTGGCCTGGCACCGTTGTCGTGACGAGAACGGCGAGTTCCTCGAGAAGTTCGCAGGACGCTACTTCGATCGATTCGAGTGTCGCGACGGCGACTGGCGCATCGCGCACCGCACCCTCACCCACGATTGGGACGCCATCGAGCGCGTCACCAACGCGTTTCCGCCCGGCCGTTTCACGGCGTCACCTCGCATCCAGGAGAAACCATGACCTCGTTCCCCGTTTCCACCGCCGACATCGACGCGTCATGGTTGACCGCGGCCCTCCGAAAAGGTGGCACGATCGATGCCAGCACGTCGGTCTCGTCGGTCACGGTCAGCAACATGGGCGCCGGGATCGGTTTCATGGGTGAGGTCGGCCGACTGGAGGTCGCGTACGTCGGTGGCTCCGGGCCGTCCACGGTCATCTGCAAGATCCCCACGCAGGACGCCACCGTGCGCGGACTGCTCGGTCCGGCCCGCGTCTTCGAACGCGAGGCCCGTTTCTATCTCGACGTGGCACCGTTGCTCGACGTGGTACCCGAGGCCCACGCCGTCGTGGCCGACTTCGACAAGGATGATTACGTGCTGGTACTCCAGGACCTCGGATATCTGCGCGTCGGCGATCAGTCCGTCGGCGTGAACGCGAACGAGGCCCACGCCGCGGTTCGCGCATTGGCTCGGTTCCACGCGCGCTTCTGGAGGTCCGCCGACCTCGATCGCATCGCGTGGATGCCCGAGATCAACGCCGAGGGCATGAAGATCGGTAGCGAGATCTATCGGGCCTCGTTGCCCGGTTTCTTGCAGGTGTTCGCCCATGCGGTCGATGCCGACATGGTTCCGATCATGGAACGATTCGCCGACAACGTGCACCAGTTGCTCGACCGTTTCGCCGCCATGCCGACCACCATCGTCCACTTCGACTATCGACTCGACAACTTGTTCTTCGGCTCCGGAGACGAGGTGTGGATGATCGACTTCCAGGCCTGCAGCAAGGGTGGCGGCGCGTACGACCTCGGATACTTCATCAGTCAGTCCGTGCCCGTCGACGTGCGCAAGGCCGAGGAGCAGTCACTGTTGCGCGCGTACCACGACGAACTCGTGGCCCGGGGCGTGAGCGACTATTCGTTCGATCAGCTACGTGAGGACTACCGCGCCGGAGTTCTGTACGGCTGGATCATCCCGGTGTACGCCGTCGGCACCCTCGACTCGTCGAGCGAACGGGCAATGGCGTTGTGGACCGAGGTGATCAAGCGAGCCCAGTCGGCGATGCGCGACCACCACGTCGCCGACCTCTTGATCTGACCGCCGATCCAAAACGACGGATCAGGCGTCGGGCAACGGATAATGAATTCCGGGAATGCCCATCTCCATGACCTGGTACCAGTCCGGACGGGGCAAGACACCGGGATAACCGGCGCCGACCTTGGGTGCGGTGTCCTTGTTCCACTCATGGTGGATCGGCGGGATCTGGTACGTGCCGTTGCTGGCGTTGGTGCCACCGTCGACCAACAGATCGTGGCCCGTGATGTAGCTGGCCGCATCGGAGGCGAGGAACATCACCGGTCCGACGATCTCGTTGAGCTCGCCGATGCGACGCATCGGGGTACGGCTAGCGATCCACTTGTCCATGCCCATGCCCTCGAGAGCGACACGTGTCATTTCGGTGATGATGAAGCCGGGGCTGACGGCGTTGACGCGAACGCCGCGGTCGGCCCATTCGCAACCCAGCTGCTGGGTGATGTTGCGCAGCGCGCCCTTGGCCGCGGTGTAGGCGATGATGTTCAACTCGTTGGCACCGCTGCCCATGATCGAGCAGATGTTGACGATGTTGCCGCTCTGACGCTCGAGCATGTGCCGGCCGACCTCGCGCATGTACATGAACGCACCGTTGAGGTCGATCGACAGGATCCAGTTCCAGGTGGCCATGTCGTACTGCTCGGGCGCGACGCCGCGCATGTCGCTGACGCCGGCGTTGTTGATGAGCGCGTCGATCTTGCCGTGCTCGGCGATGGCGGTCTTGACCACGCGGATGACGTCCTCTTCGACGGCCACGTCACCGGGAGCGACGGTCACCTTGGAGCCCATCGCCCGGCAGCGCTCGGCGACCGCGTCGAGCATGTCCTTGCTGCGCGCGGTCAACACCAGGTCGGCACCCTCCTTGGCGAAGCCTTCCGCGAAACCCTCACCCAAACCGTACGAAGCGCCGGTGATGAGAACCGTCTTTCCGGTGAACTGACCCATGACTACCCCCTGAACTGCCACCGGAACCGGTGGGACGACGCGCCGATCCTAGAGGCTGGTCTCGCCCAGACTCACCTCGGGGAGATCCATGTGCACGATGCCCGCCAGCATTCCGTCGAGGTCACCCTCGAAGTGCGCCGCGCGCATCTCGGCCATGGTTCGACGACTACCGAGCAAACGCAGGGTCTCGAAGGCCGTGGCCGTCAGGGTGAGCGTCGGATCGCCCTCACCCACCACGTGCTCCTCGCCGTCGATGACCGCGCGAAAAGCCCCCAGGCCCTTGGACCGCAGATCACCTTTCACCAGTTTCAGACCGAGCACCGCCGAGCGAGCCACACCCGTCGAGATACGGTCACCGCGCCGGCCCACCGCCGTGAACAGATCGTGCTCGTGAACCACCGTGTCGTACGTGAGAGTCCACAACGCCTGCGGGGCCGCGTCGATCATCGCCTCGAACGCCGGCGCGTTGGCGTTCCACTCCTCCACCACGCTGGCCAACGACCGCGACCGACGATCAGCCACTTGGGCGTCCACCCACGCCTGGGTGTCTCCGCTCGGACGCTTGCCGGATCCGAGATCGGTGGCGATGCCCGTCACGTGCGAGAACAGATCCTTCACGGTCCATTCCGGACAGGCGCCGACGACGCGGGCGGCATCCTGGTCGGTCAATTCGGTGGCCAGAGCCTGCATGCGCAGTCGGGCGTTGCGGTACTCGGTTCCCATCGAGATGTCGTCGGTCATGCGAGGAACTTTCGCATACCCGTGCCCAGACGAGCGACATGAGCCTCGGGATCGGCCCAGCCCGCACGGCTGGGGGCCTCGACCGACCACGGAATGGCGCAACCCGACGATCGCAAAATCTCCACGAGACCGGCGATGTCGAACTCACCGTCACCCGGTGCGCGTCGACTGGCCAGGCAGTCGGTGTAGTAGTCGTCGATCTCGGGCACGATCGGACCGTCGTTCATCTGCACACCCGTGATGAACTCGCCGGGGATCGACCGCAGCATGTCGACGTCGCGTGCGCCGCGCTCGTGGTGCCAGACGTCGATGCACACACCACCGTTCGGGCGACCGGCATCCTGAACGATCCGTAACGCGTCGGCCGCCGAATAGACGTCGTTGAACGGCAGGAACTCCAAGCCCAACACCAAACCGTGATCCGCGGCACGATCGCACAACGAACCGAACGCCCGAGCGGCGTCGGCACGATCACCCGCCGGGCCGATGACCTGCAGGTACCGACTTCCGAAGCGGTCGGCCATCCGCCAGGCGGCCTGCTCGAAGAGCGCCGCCTTCTCGCCACCGGTTCCCTCGACGCCCAACCCGCCGATCACCTCGATCTCGGCGAGACATACACGGTGTTCGTCCAACAGGTCCTGCAGATACCCCTCGGCCAGACCCTGCTTCTCCAGTTCGATGTACTGCCCGACGTACAGACCGATGCCCACGAATCCGTTCCGTGCGGCCAGACGGATTCGATCCTCGACCGGATGCATCGGAGCCAGGCTGAAGTGGCTCAGGATCAACTCTTCGGCGCCGAGGGTGCGCGGATTAGGTTGGGGCACACGTTAAGCATCGCACACGATGCGCGGGGCCCAACGAGGGGGAACACATGTCAGCCAACGGACGTCTTGCCGGCAAGGTAGCGGTCGTCACCGGAGCCGCCAGCGGCATCGGCGAGGGTGCCGCTCGTCGATTCGTGGAGGAAGGCGCCAAGGTCGTTCTGGCCGACGTGCAGGACGATCGTGGTCGAGCACTGGCGAGCGAACTCGGCGCCGACACCCGCTACGTCCACTGTGACGTCACCGACGAGAGCCAGGTCGCCGCGGCCATCGATCTCGCCGTCGCCGAGTTCGGCCGGCTCGACGTGATGTTCAACAACGCGGGCATCGTCGGCGCCGTCGGTCGCATCGGCGAGACCACTGCCGAGCAATGGAACCGCACCGTGGCCGTCGACCTGAACAGCGTCTTTTTCGGCATGAAGCACGCTTCCCGGGTCATGATCCCGCAGGGATCGGGTGTCATCATCTCCACGTCGAGCACCGCGGGAATCCTCGGTGGGCTCGGACCGCACTGTTACACGGCGTGCAAGCACGCCGTCATCGGTCTCACCAAGTCGGTGGCGTCCGAATTGGCCCAACATGGAATTCGCGTCAACGCCATCTCACCGGGGAACACGGTCACCGCGATGACGTCGGCGGTCATCACCGGCGACCACAACAACACCGAGTTGGCCACCAAACACATCACCTCGGGGTCGTTGCTCGGAATCGCCGGATTCCCCGCCGACATCGCGAATGCCGCCCTGTATCTCGCCAGCGACGAAGCCCGTTACGTCACGGGGCACACCTTGGTGGTCGACGCCGGTCAGACGACGTTGGGTGGCAGCGGGCGTTTCCACCAACAGGACGCCGCGATCATGCGCGAGGCCGGCATCAAAGAGAAGGCCTGACCGCCTTCATCGTCGCGGGTCGACCAGAACCTTCGTCTCGGTCGAGGTTCCACCGGCGAGATCGGCCAGGGCCGCGTCCAACCCGTCGAGGGACACCGTCGAAGAGTGCAACGGCTCGGTGCGGAATCGACCGTCGACGATCATTCCCATCACCATGTCGAACTCCTCGTGGTTGTACGCCAGCGCCGAGGTCACGTCGATCTCCTTGATCAACCATGATCCCGGGGTGATCGGCGCGTCCTCTTCGGCGAGGCCGATGAGGCACATCGAACCGCCGCGTCGAGCCAGATCGACGGCCGACTGAACGGCGAAGGGACGACCGACGCATTCGTACACGATGTCGGCGCCGAGTCCGTGCGTCAGTTCCTTGACCAACGCGTCGGCGTCGGCGCCCGGCGCCACGCTGTGATGCGCCCCCAATTCGCGCGCCAGTTGTCGGCGACCCTCGTTCGGTTCGATCACGACCACCACACCCGCGCCCGCGGCGCGCACCCACTGCAGGGTTCCGAGTCCGATCGGCCCGGCACCCTGCACGACGGCCACGTCTCCGAGACGAATGCCGCTGCGACGGACGGCGTGGAAGGCCACCGTGGTCGGCTCGACCTGGGCCGCTTGTTCATCGGTCAGCGCGGAATGGGCCTTCACCACGCGCGACGCCTCGACCGGGATCCGCGACGCGAACCCACCGTGTGGCGGCGCACCCGGTTCACGTCCGAGCGCCGACAAGAACGACACCATGCAACGATCGGCTTGGCCGGCGCGGCACGGCGCGCATCGCCCACAGGCCGGCGCGATCGCCACCACCACCCGATCGCCTTCGCTCAGGCCCTTCACGTCGGCGCCCGTGGCCGAGATCGTTCCGGTCCATTCGTGTCCGCAAATCGCCGGGTTGTAGGGACGGCCGGACTGGTACGCGTGGATGTCGGTGCCGCAGATGCCGCAATACGCGACGTCGACCACCACACCGGTGGTGCTCGGGGTGGGGTCGGCGAACTCGACCATCTCCAATTTGGACTTGCCGGTGATCAATGCCGCGAACATGCGCCCTCCCCCGTCGAACCCTCCCGACACTACGACAACGATCCGGACCCGAACGAACGCCTACAGTCGCTCCATGAGCCTGATCGCCATCGAAGCCTCCATCACCCTGAACGACGCCGCGGTGCGGGACGCCGCGGTCGCCGAATCCGCCAAGTACCAGAAGGCCACGCGTGACGAGGAGCCCGGTTGCCTGGTGTACTGCTTCGCCGCCGACCCCTGCGTGCCCGATCACATCCAGGTGTACGAGTTGTGGGCCGACGAGGAGTCATTGGCCGCGCACTTCGACCATCCCAACTACCACAACATGCGCGAGATGCTCGGTCGTTACGGATTGAAGTCGGCCGTCAGTCGCAAGTTGCGGATCGACAAGACGGCACCGGTGTACGGACCCGACTTCAAGGCCTCGGCGCGCTTCGACTGACGTCACCCCGCGACGTCACCGTACGACCACGGCCGCTGGATCACCCCGCGGCCACCGCCGCTTCCTTGGCCCAGCGGTAATCGGCCTTGCCCGACGGGCTGCGGTAGACGGCGTCGACGAACACCACGCGGCGCGGCGCTTTGTAGGTCGCGATCTCCGCCTTGATGTGATCGATCACCTCGGCCTCGGTGACCGTGGAGCCCGGTGCGCGCGACACCACGAGACACACGGTCTCGCCGTAACGCTCGTTCGGAAGTCCGACCGCGACGCAATCCAGCACCCCGACGTGACTGCGCCCGGCCACCTCGACTTCCTCCGGGTACACCTTCTCCCCGCCGGTGTTGATGCAGACCGAACCCCGACCGCGCAGGTGCACGGTTCCGTCGGCGTCGATCTCGGCGTAGTCACCGGGAACCGTGTACCGCACTCCGTCGACGGTTCGGAACGTCTTGGCGGTCTTCTCGGCATCGCCGAAGTACCCGTCGGGCATCGAACCCGACGCCGCCAGAACACCGGCCCGTCCGCTACCGAAGGGGATCTTCTCCCAGGTGTTCTCGTCGAGCAACACCGTGTTCGGCGTGGCCATGAACTGCGCCGTGCTCACCGGATCCTGACCGGGCATGGTCATGGCCACGGCGAACGGTCCGCCTTCGGACGCGCCGATCATGTCGAGGATGAGCGCGTTGGAAGCCCTCTTCATCAGTGCACGCTTCATCTCGGCCGACAACGTGGCGCCGGTCGACACGATGCGACCGAGGCTCGACAGGTCGTAAGGAGTGCCCGCCGCCTCGGCGCGTTCGAGCTCTTCGACGATGGGACGAGCGAAGGCGTCGCCCACGATCGACAGCTGGGTCACCTTCTCGCGTTGAACGAGTCGCAACAGTTCCGACGCGTCGAATCGTCGACCGGCGAGCAGTACCACGGTACCGCCCAACACGAACGTGGAGAACGCGAGGAACATCGCCGTGCCGTGCATCAAGGGTGGTGCCGTCATGTTGACGGGCCCGGAACCCTTCTCGTTCAGTTCGCGCGCCACGCGGGCGACCTCGTCGGGCGTCTCGGGAACCGGCAAGCCCATCGAGGCGTAACCCGTGAAAGCCAGAGCGCCGAACAATCCGCTGTGGCTCCACACCACACCCTTGGGTAGTCCGGTGGTTCCACCCGTGTACAACAGCAACGAATCCGCTCCCGATCGAGCGATGGGAGCCATCGGTGAGGCCGCTTCGATGGCCGTGGCATAGTCGAGCGCTCCGTCCAGTCGATCGCCCGGCGTTCCGTCGGCCACCTCGATCAACAACGTCAACTTGGGTAGCGAACGGCGTGCTTCCCCGACCACGTCACGGAACGCACCGTGGTAGACGAGGGCGCTGGCGCCGGAATCCGAGAGCACGTGAACGATCTCGGGGGCGCGGTAGCGGTAGTTCACGTTCACCGTGCTGGCCCGCACCTTGAAACTGGCGTACGCCGACTCCAGGTACTCGGGACAGTTGTACATCAACTGGCCGACCTTGGCGTCGTGTCCCACACCGGCACCGTCGAGCACGCTCGCCAACCGCGCCGCGCGTGCGTCCAGATCGCGCCAGCGAATGCGGGTGTCCCCGATCACCACCGCCACGTGATCGGGCTGTCCGACGGCCAGTGCCTCCCAGAGCGTGGCCCAACTCTCGTTCAACATGACTCAGCCCTCGGGCACGAGGAACGGAGCGACGGTCGCCGTGTCCCGTCCGTCGGCCGCCAATCCCTCGAGAATGAACCGGTCGATGTGGCGGTGGATCAGACGCATGCGCGCCTCTTGGTACAAGCCGAAGGACACACCTTTCTTGGCGCGCTTGGCGGTCATCTTCAAACCGAGTTGAACCTTGGGAAGGTTCTCCATGTCCTGTTCGAACACGTCGGCCAGTCCACCCATGCCTTCGGCTTCCTTCCACGACTGTTCCAGACGCAGAACCTGCATCGGCGCGGGCTTGGGTCGCTCCTTGCCCTCGGGCACCGGCATCATTCGCAACACGTCCATGTAACAGGTGTCCGCCGTCGGACCGGGACGCCAGCGATAGGTCAGGGACTGACCGACGCCGGCCCACGGGGCGAACGCGGGAAACAGGTGATACAGGTGCGCGTCGAGAATCTCGGAGTCCGAGACCTGTGTCAGATCGACCTGGAACACCTGACCCATCACCGAACGGAAGACGTCGGCCACCACTTCCCGCGCGGTCTTTCCCTCGGGAACCTCCACAGAACCGCGCGACGCACGAGCGGAAAATGCCAGGTACGCGTCGGCCACTTGTTGTTCGCTCAACGAACCGAGGTGCGGACTCTGGATGCCGAAGCCGTTGACGAAACGGGTGACGTACGGGGAGTCGGGCCAGATGGAGTATTCGCTGTTGGCGTCGCCGGCGAACTCGAGGATCTGCGGATGCGTGGCGATCACGTGGTAACCCTCGGCGAAGGCCTCCATGACCACTTTCCAGTTGGCGGGCACTTCCTTCACCGCATGGAAGGCCTTGTAGCGCTTCTCCATGGCGAAGTCGCGTCCGAAATGTTCGATGAGCTTGCTGGCCACCTTCTCGAACGCCGGGGCCTCGGGATCGAGGTTCACGAACACGAAACCACACCACTCCGCCACCTGCACTTGCGGCAGACAGGAGTCCGCTTGGTTCCAGACTTGGGGAAAGTCCCACTCGGCGGGCAGTTCGACCAGATCGCCGTCGAGATCCCAACGCCACCCGTGGAACGGACAACGGAACGATGCGACACGACCGGACTCCGTGCGCAATTTCGTTCCGCGGTGCAGACACGAGTTGTGATACGCCTTGATCGAACCGTCTTTCGTGCGGGTGACGATCACCGACTGATCCGCGACGTCGTACACGACGTGATCACCGGGCTGAGCGAGTTCGTCGGCGGTGCAGGCCATCTGCCACGTGCGCGTCCAGAGGTACTCGTTCTCGAGCGCGGCGAACTCGTCGGAGGTGTACCGCACCTTGGGGATGTCCACGCTCCCCTGCGGCACGTACGAGTGGTCCTTCAACGACTCCGGTACGGGTCGCGTGTCGGCCGCCAGGAGATCCTGGACGCTCGGTCCCGTGCTTCTCGCTTGTCCGATCTCCGGATCGATGGTGGTCATGTTTCCCCCTGTCGTCGCCTAGCTCGCGGCCTCGAACAACTTCTTGGCCGAGACGTAGTCGGCCTTGCCGTTCGGAGCCCGCGGAACAGTGGTCACGAAGACCAATTGCTTGGGCACTTTGTAACTGGACAACTTGGTCTTGGTGTGAGCGATCACCGCATCCGCACCGGGTTCGGCCTGGCCCGGCGCCAGCGACGCCACGCCGACCACGCGCTGACCGTATTTCTCGTCGGCGACACCGAACACCAGGCAGTCGGCCACCGCCGGATGCGTCTTGACGGCCTCTTCCACCTCTTCGGGGAACACTTTCTCGCCGGCGGTGTTGATGCAGTTGGAGCCGCGGCCGAGCAACGTGATGGTCCCGTCGGCTTCGACGACGGCCATGTCGCCCGGGAAGCTGTAGCGAACACCACCCACCTCGCGGAACGTGCGGGCCGACTTCTCGGGATCCTTGTAGTACCCGATCGGGATGCCGGGGCCGCTGACGCCCACCATTCCCTGTTCGCCGGATCCGGGTGCCACTTCCTTGCCCGTTTCGAGGTTGATGACCTTGGTCGTGGGCATCGCGCCGAACTTGGCCGTGGTGTTCACGTTGGCCTTGGTGGCCATCGTCTGGCCCATGCCGCCCTCGCTCGATCCCAGGATGTCCATCACCGCCGCACCCGGAATGAACTCGAACATCTCGGCCTTGACCTCGGCCGAGAACATCGCCCCGGTCGACACAATGGTCGTCACCGACGACGTGTCGAACGGACTGCCCGTGGCGGCCTGAGTGCGTAGCGCCTGCACCATCGGGCGAGCGAAAGCGTCACCCACGATCACGAGCGTGCTGATGCGATGCCGTTCGACCGCACGGAACAATTCGGCGGCGTCGAAACTGCGCCCCTCCAACAAGACCACCTTGCCGGCCACCAAGTGCGGCAACAGAGCGCCCAACCACACGCCCGTCCCGTGCATCAACGGGCAACACGGAACCGCGACCGGCTGGCCGAGCCCGTGAACCATCTTGGTCATCCCGGTCACCTCGGCGATGCTCTCCACCGGGGGCCGGCCCATCGGGGCCGTGTAGAAACCGAGGAAGCCGGCGGTGAAGTTGCCCATGGCGTACATCACTCCCTTGGGCATTCCCGTGGTGCCGCCGGTGTACAGCATGTAGAGGTCGTCGAGACCTCGTTCGATGCGCGGGGCCGGCGAGTTGGCGGCCAAGACCGCGTCCCAGGACGACGCCCCGGGCACATTCGCCGACGGACCGTCGGCGACCTCGATCAACAACCGCAACTTCGGCAGTCGATCCTTGATGCGCGCGATGCGATCGCCGAGGCTCGCGTGGAAGACGACCGCCTCGCAGTCGGCGTTCTCGAGCAGGTAGAGAAGTTCGTCGTCCAGGTAGCGGTCGTTGACGTTGACCGGGGTGATGCGCTGCTTGAACGCGGCGAACTGCGTGATCAGGTACTCGGGACAGTTGTACAGGAACATGCCCACCTTGGACTCGCGCGACAGGCCGTTCGCCGACAACGCCGACGCCAGTCGGGCCGCGGCGTTCTCGTACTGCGACCACGTCAACTCGCGATCCCCGTACGCGATGGCGACGGCATCGGGAAATTCGTCGGCGTGCGCCTCGAAGATGTTCGGATACGTCAACATGCCCATGTCCCCCTTGGTGCGAACCAGTCCCACCATTATGTTCGCTTCGCCGCTGTTCGCGTCCCCGCCTCCCATGCTGTCATCTGCGTAGTGGACGGAACTAACCCGACGGTCAATAATGGCTCCATGACCGCACTCGACCCGCGACCAGCACGTTCTCCCGGCGTCAGCTATCAGGACCTCCTGGACGCCGACACCCATCCGGTGCCCGATGTGTTGCGTCTGGAGTCCCCCCGTTTCCTCGGCGACGACGACATCCCGATCGAGCGCTACACCTCCCGCGAGTGGCACGAACTGGAAAAGGAGTACCTCTGGAAGCGGGTCTGGCAGTTCGCCTGCCGCGAGGATCACATTCCCGAGGCCGGCGACTACATCGTCTACGACATCGCGGGTCTGTCCTACATCGTGGTCCGACAGCCCGATCTGTCGATCAAGGCCTACCCGAACGCGTGCCTGCACCGTGGCCGACGTCTGAAGGATTACGACGGTCACTGCTCGGAGATCCGTTGCCCGTTCCACGGCTTCGCCTGGGCGCTCGACGGGGCGTTGGCCGACGTTCCCGCCAAGTGGGACTTCCCCCACGTCGACGAACGACCCGACGACTTCCAATTGCCGGAGTGTCGCGTGGGCACCTGGGCCGGTTTCGTCTTCATCAACCCCGACCCCGACGCCGAACCCCTCGAGGATTTCCTCGGCGGCATTCGCGAGCAGTTCGACATCTGGAAACTCGAGGATCGTTACGTCGAGACGCACGTGACGCGGGTGATCCACGCCAATTGGAAGGTGGCCCAGGAAGCGTTCAGCGAGGCGTACCACGTGAACGCCACGCACCCGCAGATTCTCTACTACCTCGCCGACACCAACTCGCAGGTCGACATCTGGGACGACTTCGCGCGCGTCATCACCGCCGGCCTCAGCACCAGCCCCTTGCTGTGGTACCCGGTCGACGAGAACACCATGATGCGTTCGATGCTCGACGTCCGCGAGGACCAAGAGAGCCCCATCCAGGTTCCCGAAGGTGGGTCGGCGCGAGCCATCGCGTCCCAAGCCTCGCGTGAACGTTGGCGACCGGCCGTCGGCGACCGGGTCGACACGATGAGTGATTCGGAGATGATGGACAGCATCGACTACACGGTGTTCCCGAACTTCCATCCCTGGGGAGCGTTCAACCGCATCGTGTACCGCTTCCGACCGAACGGCGACGATCACCGCTCGTCCATCATGGAAGTGTTGTTCTTGTCGCCGTATTCGGGCCCCAAGCCACCGAACGCCACCATTCGACATCTCGCTCATGACGAGCCCTTCACCAACGAGCCCGGTCTCGGAATGCTCGCCAAGGTGTTCGAACAGGACGTGTTCAACATGTCGAAGGTCCAGCTCGGTCTGGAGACGACGCGCAAGCCCGGCATCACGTTGGCCAACTACCAAGAGGCCAAGGTTCGCTGGTTGCATCAGCGACTCGGCGAGTTCATCGACGAGGGTCGAAAGGCGGCCGGCTGATGTTGGGCATCGTCCATCCCTTCTCCGGCGCCTTGTACGAACAGGACGGCCACGGGAACATCCGCGTCTCCAAGGACGGCAAGTGGGGCATCTTCCGCGTGAACGGACAGCACGTCGACGGCGAGATCCGCGAGTGTGATCCGCAACTGTGCGGTTGGGTCGGCGGACCGCAGGTGGCCAACCACCGGGTTTCGGCCAGCCCACGCGCCAAGCAATAATCGTCGCGTCGACCAACGAGGGGGAACAATGATCGATCCGAATGTGATGCCCGCCAAGCTCGCGGCTTTTCTCTCCACCCACGGAGGGCAGAAGGCCACCGTGACGGCTTACGAACCGATGTCGGGCGGCTACAGCCGCCTCATGGCCAAGGCCGCGGTCACCTGGGCCGACGGTCGTTCCGAGCATCTCGTGTTGCGCGGTGACCCGCCCCCGGGCAAAGCGATGATGGAGACCGATCGCGCCACCGAATGGGCGCTGTTGAGCGCTCTCGGTCGTGCCGACAGCATCCCCATGCCCAAGGCCCGTTACTTCGACGCCACCGGTGACGAGCTCGGGACCAAGTGCATCGTGCTCGACTTCGTGGAGGGGCGGTCGTTGCAGTCGCACATCAACGAATGCGAGCCGGGCGACTACGGGCGTCACACGTTCGACCTCGTCGACACCATGGCCCGGGTGCACTCGATCGATCCGAACGACGTCGGTGACGCCATCGCACGCCCCAGCGACTGGTCGACCTATCTGAGCGGTCTCATCGATCGATTCCGGCAAGCCGACCGAGCGCACGCGGAGTCCAACCCGTTCCTGCGCTACGTGGCCGAGTGGCTGGACGCCAACAAGCCCGCGCCCCTGCCCCTGCGCATCGTGCACAGCGACTTCCAGCCCGCCAACATCATGGTGGCGGCCGATGGCAGTCACCAGGTGATCGACTGGGAACTCACCCACATCGGTGACCCGCGCGAGGACCTCGGCTATTACGCCGTGTACTCGGCGTCTTCGGGGCCGAGTCTGATCATGAACGATCCGATGGCGTTTCTGGCTCGGTATCGCGAGAAGACCGGCTTCGGTGAGGACACGGTGAACCTGGCGACCCTCGGTTTCTTTTCGTCGCTGGCCGCCATCTCGGTGTACGCGCAGATTCTCGCCGGAGCCGCCGCCATGTCCAAGGGTCTCAACTCGGGGATCATGACCACCTACACGCTCAACGCGCTCACCGTCGGTCACGCCAACTTCATGGGCGGTTGCGTCGCCCCCACCATCTGAACCGGAGACGAACCATGTTGTCCAAGCCCACCACCCCGCAGGTCCTCCTCGACTGTCGTCGCGAGTTGCTCGAGACCATCGATCCCGCGGTCAGCGATCCGAACGTCAAGATCGCCATCCAGATGTTGGAGAACGTTCTGCGGAACTGCGCCGAACGGTCGGCCCACGAGATCGCGTGGATGCGCGAGGAGTCCGACCTCATGGTCGCGTTCGCGCGCGACGTGAAGTCCGCCGTCGGGTCCACACCCGAGATCGACGCCGCACTGGCCGCGTACGAGAAGGGTGACAACTCCACGCTCCATCTCGACGCGGTGAGCGACTCGTACAGTCGCGCCGGAGAGTGCCTCTCGGTCGCCATGGAAAAGGTGTTCGCCGCCGGCCACACCGAGCTTCACCTTCGCGGTCGCGACATCCTCGCTCTGCGTCTGGCCCACGAGGACGCCATCAAGGGCGACTGGGCCTTCGTCGGTCGCGGCTGACGTCGATGACCATCCGCCTGCACGTCGTCACCGGCGGGCACCCCTTCGTGGCCGCGGACTTCTTCGCCGTGTTCGATTGGTTGTCGTCGTTCGAGGACGTGGTCTGGACCGCGGTGAACTCACCCTCGGTGCCCGATGTCGACCCACCGGACGTGATCCTGTTTTACGACATGCCCGGACTCACGTTCACCCGCGACGCCCAGGCCCCGCTCGAAACGCCGGAGCCCACCGAGGAGCAACGTCGTGTGTTCGCCGAGCTGTGCGAACGAGGAATCGGAATGGTGTTCATGCACCACGCCGTGGCCAGTTGGCCGGCATGGGAGGGTTTCGCCGAGATGGTCGGGGGGCGTTTCCACTATCGCCCTGGCAGCTTGCGGGGCGTGGAGTATCCGGATTCGGGTTACGTCTTCGACGTGGCGCACACCGTCGAAGTGCTGGCGCCCGAACACCCCATCTGCGAGGGGCTCGGAGATTCCTTCGTGCTCACCGACGAGCTGTACTGCTTCCCGGTGTTCGAGGACGACGTGGTGCCGATCATGCGCACTACGTTCCCGGTGGACGAGCCGACGCGCTTCTTCTCGGCCGACCAGGCCATCCGCGGTCGGCGCAACAGCAACGAGGGCTGGACCCACCCCGCGGGGAGCGCGCTGGTGGCGTGGGTCAAGCGTGTCGGGAACTCGTCGCTCGCGTATCTGCAGTTCGGAGACGGTCCGACGACGTACGCGGACCCGACGTTCCGACGGATCATCCGCAACGCGGTCCTCTGGTCCGCCCCAACCCCCTAACCAAACGAAAATGCGACAATTTGTCGCTTTGTGTACACCACCCGTGTACACAAAGCGACAAATTGTCGCATTTTTGACAAGGGGGTTAGGACCAGGTGTCCCAGCGGACGAACTTCTCGGCGGGAACTCGGGACGCCAGCTTGAAGTCGGTTCCCACGGTGTACGCGATCGGGAACAATCCTGCCTGGGTGTACTTGTCGAACGGAATGCCCAACAGCTCCGCGGCTTCTTTCTCGTGCGGCAGGTGCAGGGTGGTCCACGCCGAGCCGAGTCCGCGCTCGCGCAGGGCGAGCATGAAACTCCAGACCGCCGGCAACAGCGAACCCCACGCCGACGCCTGCCCGAACGTCGGGGTGCCGGCGTCGAGTCGTCCGGCGATGAGCGGAATCATCAGAACCGGAACCTGGTCGAGAACCTGGGCCAGATGCATCGACGAGTCGACGATGCGCTCGCCTTGGGCGTCGCGCTTGGGGCGATTCGGGTCGTTCACGTACGGGTAATAGTTCGCTCGGTACATCTCGGCCAGCGCGGTCTTCTTCGCCTGATCCTCGACGAACAACCACCTCCACCCCTGCATGTTGGAACCGGTCGGCGCTTGATGCGCAATCTCCACGCACTCCATCAACACCTCTCGCTCCACCGGTTTGGTGAGATCCAGACGCTTGCGCACCGCACGGGTCGTGGTGAGCACCTCGTCGGCGGACAATCCGAGTTTCATGGCCATGTCGTTCTCCTTAGCGGGACGGGGTGGTTCAGGCGTTCTTGGCCTGGGCGGCCATCCATTCGGCGGTGGCCTTGCCCATCTTGGCGCCGTCGTAGCCGATTCGTTGGGTCGGAGTCACTTCGATGATGACACGACGCGGTGAATCCAGGAACTTGGCGAAGGTGTCACGACGCGCGACATCCGATCCCATGATGGCCTCGGCCAACTCGGGGTAGAACCACGCCTTGGTCGCATCGTCGTCGTGCAGGGTGCAGGTGCCCTTCCACGTGATCGCCTTGTTGCGGGGCAACGACGAACCGGTGGACGTGACCACCACGCACACGCGCGGGTCGCGACGGATCGCCGAGATGCGCGCGCGTTGACTGGACGCGGTCAACCAGAACGAACCCCTGCGCCACACGTACGACATGATCACGCCGACCGGCCACCCCTCCTTGTTGGACCAGATGAAGGTGCACTCGTTGTGCGCGAGCAGCAACTTCTCCTCCATGTCCTCGTCCAATCCGTAGACGGTGACGTCCTCGTAGTTCTCGGGATGTTCGGCCATGTCTTCCTCCAATGTGAGTCGTTCGTTGCGTGGTCAGGATTTCTCGCGCGGCAGGAATTGGCCGGTGTTGGCCGTGATTCCGCCGTCCACCGGCACGACGGCGCCGGTGATGAAACTGGCCGCCGGGGACACCAGAAAAGCGATGACCGCGGCCACCTCGTCGGCGCGACCCCAACGTTGCATGGGAACCGCGCGTCGCAGACCCTCGTACACCGCCGGAACCGACTTGATGCCCGAGGTCATGCCCGTCTCGGTGGGCCCGGGACAGACCACGTTCACGGTGATGGCGTCGGCCGCCAGGTCGAGAGCCGCACCGCGGGCCAGGTTGATGGCCGCGGCCTTGGCGGTGTTGTAGGGCCACATGTTGGGATCGGCGGCGATACCCGACGTCGATGCCGTGACGACCACCCGCCCACCACCACCGCGGCGCATCGCGGGCACCGCGGCGCGCAGACCGAGCAACACGGCCCGCACGTTGACCTCCATAGTGCGATCGAACTGTTCGATGGGCATCTCGAGGATGTCACCACTGCACGGCATACCGGCGTTGAGAACGATCGAATCCAGCCCACCGAACTCGACGACCGCCATCTCCACCGCGCGACGATTGGTTTCCGGATCGGTCACGTCTCCGACCACGGTGGTCACGTTGGTCAGCCGGGAGAGCGACTCGACCGGAGCCCCCGGTCGGTCGACTGCCACGACCGCACCACCTTGTTCGACCAACGCCTCGACCGTGGCCAGTCCGATGCCGGAGGCCGCCCCGGTGACGATCGTCGTGCGCACGACCGAAGACTACGCCGTCACCGGGTCGGGGCTTGACCCCGGCGAACGCACGGTCCAACGGATGGGCAGAGTGGTCAGCCCGCGAAGGATGAACGGTTGATTCACCTTCACCTCTCCGGTCAGTCCCACCGTCTCGAACGTGTCGATCATCCAACGCAGAGCCAGTTGTCCCTCGCGTCGTGCCAGCACGTTCCCGATGCAGTGGTGCACTCCCCAACCGAACGCCAGATGCGGGCGCGAACCGGGTCCGAATCGATTCAAACGAATGGCGTCGGGATCGTCCCACACGCGCGGATCACGGTTGGCGGCGGCGAACAGCAGTTGCATCTTGGTGCCCGCCGCGATGGTTTCGCCGCGCACCGGACAGTCGCGGCTGTTGGTGCGGAACAATCCTTGTACCGGTGAGTCGTAACGCAGGAACTCCTCCACGGCCCACGGAACGAGGTCGGGATCGGCGCGCAGTTCGGCGACCAGACGTGGTTCCGTGATCAAGCGATACAACATGAGGCTCAACAAACTGGCGGTGGTCTCGTGGCCGGCCACGAGAACCTGTTGACACAGTCGGCGCACCTCGCCGTGGGCCAACTCTCCGGCCAGGTGCGCGCGCGTCAACACCGTCACCAGATCGTCGGGTGGTTCGGTTCCGGCCTCGAGGTGAGCACGCCGCTCGGCCACCAGATCGTCGACGAGGGCGAAGATCCCCTCGTTCGCCTTCTCGACCAGACGCAGGTCTCCGCCTCCCAGTCCGTTCACGATGTCGTCGGACCATTGTCCGAACCGATCGCGATCCTCGGCGCGGATGCCGAGCATCTCGGCGATGACGATGGCCGGGAACGGAAACGCGAAGAGGTGGACGAAATCTCCTTCACCGTCGGCCGAGAACGCCGCGTCCCAGAGTTGTCGACCGATCTGCTCGACGCGCGGTGCCAACGAAGCGATGGCCGCGGGACGAAACCCATCCTGCAACACCTTGCGTTGACGTCGGTGGTCCGGATCATCGGCCGATCCGAGCACCCCACCCACCTGATGAAAGACACCGGGGCCGTCACCGTTCCGCCACAGTTCGGGATCGGTCACCATCGACAACACGTCCTCGTGGCGGCTGACGACGTAGAACGGCGGGTCGAAGGATTCCTCGCGGTGGATCGGGCATTGTTCGATGAGATGGTGGTGACCCACCGAAGGCTCGAGGTCGTTCGCGTGCTCCAGATGCGAGTACGTCACGGTCACCCCAGAAGTCCGCGAAGCGCGTCCTTGATCCCCACGATCGCCCGACCCTGTTCGTCGATGTCGTCCGACACCGCATCGGTCAGACCGACGAGCACCGTCAGGATGTAGGCGAAAACGACCGCCCGACGTTGCGGGGAGATCTCACCCGTCGACACACCCACCTCCACCATGTCGGCGAAGAAGCGCTCACGTTGACGACTGCGCGGCTCGACCGACACCCGCATCTCGGGGTGGCGACGAACGTCAACTCGAACGGCACCGAGGAAACGCGCCACCGAGTGATCGGTCCTGTTCATCTCGTGAG
This sequence comes from Acidimicrobiales bacterium, assembly GCA_030833305.1. Lineage (GTDB taxonomy): Bacteria > Actinomycetota > Acidimicrobiia > Acidimicrobiales > Ilumatobacteraceae > Casp-actino8. Next base: position 27,395 of record JAURHL010000002.1, read on the forward strand.
CCACGTCGAGAACCGCCGTGAATTGGTCGACGAACGTGTGACGACCCACGATGGCCTCGCTGAAGCGGGAGTAGACCAGGTCCTGCGTGTACTCGTGAACCGCCAGGTACAGGTCCATCTTGGATCCGAAGTAGTGATAGAGGGCGCCGGGCGTGACACCGGACCGGGACGCGATCTCACGGTTGGTGGCCACTTCGTAACCCAGAACCGAGAACGTCTCGCGCGCGATCCGCAGGATCATGCGCCGGGTGTCGGCCGAATCGGTGTCCGGGGGGCGACCGAGCCTCTTGGCCGACTCCCTCGGCACGACGTGCAGCCCGACGGCCTCGCGTTTCCCCACGAAACGAGTATGACCGCACCGACCCGCTCGGATCGGGTCGAGCGTCACGTCCCCGACGGGACCAACGCCCCGCCACGGTGCGAATACTGATCAGCGGGTCAATTACGGTGGGGTCGTGGACGCGCACACCGACTCCGTCACTCCCCCGTCACTGGAGGAGTTCACCAAGACCGCCCGCGAATGGCTGGAGGCCAACGCCGAATACCGCACCGGCGGCAGCGACGAGAAGGAATTGGTCTGGGGCGAGGGCGAGTTCTCGGTGTCGGTCTTCCATTCGCTCACCTTCGAGGAGGAGTCGGCCCTTCTCGAGCGGGGCAAGGCCTGGATCCAGAAGAAGGCCGAGCACGGGTACCACGCCATCACCGCTCCGGTGAAGTACGGCGGCCTCGGATACCCGCGCGCCTACTCACGCGCGTTTTCCAAACTCGAGTCGCAATTCGCCACGCCGACCGGTCACGAGACCCTGAGCGTCACCGTGGGCCTGATCGCACCGACCATCGACCTGTTCGGCACCGAGGAGCAAAAGCAACAGTTCGTCGGACGATTCATGGCCACGCGCGATCTGTGTTGCCAGTTGTTCTCCGAACCGGGGGCCGGCAGTGACCTGGCCTCGCTGGGCTGCCGCGCCGATCGCGATGGCGACGAGTGGGTCCTGAACGGCCAGAAGGTCTGGAGCTCGGGCGCCCAATTCAGCGAGTGGGGCGAATTGATCGCCCGAAGCAACGTCGACGTCGTCAAGCACAAGGGCATGACCGCGTTCATCATTCCGATGGACCTTCCCGGCATCGAGATCCGCCCGATCAAGCAGATGAGCGGTGGGTCGTCGTTCAACGAGGTCTTCTTCAACGACGTGCGCATCCCGGACTCCATGCGCCTCGGACCCGAGGGCGAAGGCTGGAAGGTGGCGCTCACCACCCTCGGCTTCGAGCGTGACCACTCCGGTGATGGTGGCGGCGGCAACCGCGTCGGCGGGTCGTGGCGTCAGGTGCTGGCGACCGCACGGGCCATGGGGGTCACCAGCGACCCGATCCTGCGTCAGGAACTGGCCAAGGCCTACACGCACTTCCGCGTGGAAGGTTTCGTCAATCGACGAGCCGCCGACATGCGTCGCGCCGGCTCGCCCCCCGGACCCGAGGGCTCGTTGGGCAAACTCATCTGGACCGAGGGCATGACCCGCATCTCGGATCTCATCTCGCGCATCCTGGGTGCCGCTCTCGTGGCCGACACCGAGGAATGGGGAACGTTCGCCTGGGGCGAGCACGTGCTGGGCGCACCCGGTTACCGCATCGCGGGCGGCTCGGACGAGACCCAGCGCAACATCATCGGCGAGCGCGTTCTCGGCCTGCCCGGCGAGCCGCGCGTCGACAAGGATCTGGCTTGGAAGGACACTCGTCGCTGACGAGGGCTTCCACCGGTACACACACCGACGGCGTCGCCGTCGCACGACACACAACCAGGGGGAAATCATGGATCTCGGACTCAAGGGCAAGAAGGCTCTCGTCACCGGTGCGACCAAGGGTCTCGGACGCGCCATCGCCGAAACGTTGCTCGCCGAGGGCGCGTCGGTCGCCATCTGTGCGCGCAACGCCGACGAGGTGGCCGCTGCGGTGAAGGAACTGTCGGCCAAGGGCACCGTCGTGGGTGCCTCGGTGGACGCCGGCAATCCCGAGGCTCTGCAGGCGTGGGTCAACTCCTCGGCCGAGCAACTCGGCGGCATCGACATCTACGTGCACAACACGTCGGGCAAGCCGGCGCGCAAGCTCGAGCAGTGGGTGAACAACTTCAACATCGACCTGATGGCGTTGGTGTACGGCGTCGAGGCCGCCAAGGCCGCGCTGGCCAACGGAGGCGGATCCGTCATCAGCATCGGAACCACCGCGACCACCGAGCACTTCGCCAGCGGTTCGGGCAGCTACAGCGCCTTGAAGTCCGCGGTCACGAACTGGACCCTCGGTCAGGCCCAGGTGCTCGGCTCACAGGGCATCCGTTGCAACGTCGTCTCGCCCGGACCGATCATGGTGCAAGGTGGCGACTGGGACATGATCAAGAACGCCATGCCCCCGTTCTTCGAGGCCACCGAGAAGGCCCACCCCGGCGGACACATGGGCGAACCCAGTGACGTCGCCAACGCCGTCGCTTTCCTCGCCAGCGATCGGGCCCGCCACATCAACGGTGTCAACCTCACCGTCGACGGCGGTTTCCTGAAGCGCGTCGACTTCTGAGCGACGAGCCATGAGCCAGAAACCGGCCTCGCGTCGGATCGAGGTGACCCTGGTCGCCGGTGGCAAGTATCACGACATCGACTTCGCTCGTCGTGAGTTGCTGACCTTGCTCGCCGAACACGATGAGTTCCGGGTGCGGGTGCAACCCGACTACGAGGACGTGGACGGCATCACGTCGGCCGAGATCCTGGTGTCGTACACCTGCGACGTGCGCCCGAGCGAGAACGCCCAACGCGCGGTGCGCGCATGGGTGGAGAACGGTGGGCGCTGGGTGGCCCTTCACGGCACCAACGCCGCGCTCACCCTGGGTGGACCCAACGGCGTCGAGTCACCACGAATCTTCCCCTTGTGGGCCGAGACCCTCGGCAGCCAGTTCGTCGCCCACCCGCCGATCCAGCCGTACACGGTGTCGGTGTCGGATCCGTCGCACTGGTTGGTGTCGGGTATCGAATCGTTCGACACCGACGACGAGCTGTACCTCAGCGAGTACGCCGACCGCGCCGCGCTGAAGCCCTTGTTGCACACGACGTGGCAAGGGGACGCGGTCGGTTTCGCCGAGGCCGATTGGACCACCGGCGATCCGACCCACCTCGTCATGTATCTGCGCGATCTGGGCAAGGGCTCCATCCTGTACAACACCCTCGGTCACTGCCGGGGCCACTACGACATGAAGCCGGTCCTCGACTACTACCCGCGCATCGAACGCTGCTCGTGGGAGAAGCCGGCATATTACGAATTGCTCCGTCGCTCACTACGGTGGGCACGCGGACTCGACGCCTGACCCGACGACCGACCACTCGAACCAGAAGGAAAACCACTCATGGACCTACCCGTACACGTGCAACTCGACCTGCACCGACGCATGGTGCGCATCCGCTTGTTCGAGGAGGCGGCCGGTCGCCTGGCCGAATCCAATCGCCTGCCCGGATTCCTCCACCTCTACGTGGGTGAGGAAGCGGTGGCTGCCGGCGTGTGCGGAGCCCTGAACGACGACGACCACATCACCTCCACCCACCGCGGTCACGGACACTTGGTGGCCAAGGGCGGCGATTTCAACCGCATGATGGCCGAACTGATGGGCAAGGCCACCGGCTACTGCAAGGGCAAGGGTGGCTCGATGCACATCTCGGACACCTCGCTCGGCATGTTGGGCGCGAACGGCATCGTGGGCGCCGGATCGCCGATCGCCGTCGGCGCGGCCTTCGCGAATCGTTACCGTGGGCGTGGCCAGGTCGCCGTGGCGTTCTTCGGTGACGGTTCCACCAACATCGGAGCTTTCCACGAAGCCGCCAACATGGCGTGCGCCCTCCACCTTCCCATCGTCTTCGCGTGCGAGAACAACGAGTACGGCGAGTTCACCCCGCGCGACAAGACCATGGCGATCACCGACATCGTCGACCGCGCCGCCGGTTACGGAATGCCCGGTGTCATCGTGGACGGCATGGACGTCATCGCGGTTCACGAGGCGGCCGTGGAAGCGGTCGAGCGCGCGCGCACCGGCGGCGGACCGTCGCTGATCGAGGCCAAGACCTACCGCTTCTACAACCACCATGGCGTGCAGAACCTCGGCCTGAAGTACCGCTCCGACGACGAGGTGGCCATGTGGAAGCAACGCGACCCGATCTTCACCCTCGAGGACCGCATGATCGAGAACAAGGCGGCCACTCGCGATCAGTTCGATGCCATCTGGGCCGAACTGCGCGCCGGCATCGAGGCGGCCATCGCGTTCGCCGACGAGAGTCCCTACCCCACGCCCGACCAGATCATGGTCGGCGTGTACACCAGCATGAGCGGAGCGAACTGATGGCCGACGAACGCAAACTCGCCTACGTGATGGCCTTCAACGAGGCCGTCAAGCAACAGATGGAGGCCGACCCCAACGTGTTCTGCGCCGGTGAGGACATCGGCGCGTTCGGTGGCGTGTTCGGAACCTTCGGTGGACTGCAGGCCAAGTTCGGCGCCGATCGCGTGGTGGACACCCCCATCAGCGAACAGGCCATCGTCGGCCTCGGCGTGGGCGCGGCCGTCACCGGATTGCGCCCCATCGTGGACCTGATGTTCATGGACTTCATCTGCGTGGCCCTCGACCAAATCGTGAACCAGGCCGCCAAGTTGAAGTACATGTTCGGCGGCGACGCCGTGTTGCCCCTCACCATCACGACCGCTGGTGGCGGTGGCTTGTCCGCGGCGGCACAGCACAGCCAGTCGCTCGAGGCGTTGCTGTGCCACATTCCGGGCCTCAAGGTCGTCATGCCGTCCAATCCCTACGACATGAAGGGTTTGATGACGGCCTGCATCCAGGAGAACAACCCGACGGTCATGATCAAGCACAAGCGCCTCCTGGGCATGACCGGACACGTTCCCGAGGAGAGCTACTCCATCCCGCTCGGCAAGGGCAACATCCTGCGTCCGGGCAAGGACGTCACCATCGTCGCGTACGCGCGCATGGCGAACGAAGCCCTCATCGCCGCCGACGAACTGGCCAAGGATGGCATCGACTGCGAGATCATCGATCCCCGCACGCTGCAACCCCTCGACACCGACCTCATCGTGTCGTCGGTCAAGAAGACCAACCACGCGGTGGTGGTGCACGAGGCCGTGCGCTTCGGTGGACTCGGAGGCGAGATCGCCTCGCAGATCCAGGAGCTGGCGTTCGATTATCTCGACGCTCCGGTGACCCGTATCGGCGCTCCGTTCTCGCCCGTTCCTTTCAGCCCCGCGCTCGAACAGCACTACATCCCGGATTCCAAGACCATCGTCCAGGGAATCCGCGACGTGATGGCCCGCGTCTGATCGACGTCCATGTCCACCGTCGGCATCATCGTCAACCCCAACGCGGGTAAGGACATTCGACGATTGGTGACCCCGGCCACCCACACCTCCGACGTCACCAAGGTGGGCATCGTGCGTCGCGCCATCGTGGCCGCGGCCGAAGCCGGCGCCACCCGCATCTTGTTGATGCCCGATCGCCACCGTCTCGCCGAGCGCGCGGCCGAAGGTTTGGGTCTCGACGGCCGGGATGGGCGCTGTTCGGTGGAGATCGTGGACGAACCACTCAGTGGTTCGCGACACGACACCATCGCCGCCGCGCGACGCTTCTGGAAGGAACAAGCCGGAGCCGTGATCGCTCTCGGTGGTGACGGCACGTCGCGCGACGTGGCCCTCGGTTGGCCCGACGCTCCCCTGATCGCCATCTCCACGGGCACCAACAACGTGTACCCCAGTGCCATCGACGGAACGTCGGCCGGAGCCGCCGCGGCGCTGGTCGCCGCCGGTCACGTGGACATCGCCGTGGTCGGACGTCGTTCCAAGCGCGTCACCGTTCGCATCGACGACGTGGTCGTCGAAGGTGACGCGGAACGAACCGTGTCGCGCGACGATCTGGCGTTGGTGGATCTGGCTTTCATCGATGCGCAGTTCGTGGGTGCCCGGGCGGTGCGCGATCCGAACACGGTGCGCGCCGTCATCGCCGCCGTCGCCACACCGGCCAGCACCGGGCTGTCCAGCATCGCCGGTCGGGTGCACCCCGTCGACCGCTGGGACGACACCGGCGTTCTCATCCGCCTCGGTCACGGTGGACGGCGGGTGCGCGTTCCGCTGGCGCCGGGATCATTCACGACCCTCGACATCGCCGAGGTGCGTCCCTTGGCCCTCGGTGAGAGCGTCGAGATCGCAGGCAAGTGCGTTCTCGCCTTCGACGGCGAGCGCGACGTGCCCGTGAGCGAACGCGGACGGGTGACCGTTCGCGTCGACAAGAGTGGTCCGCTGCTCATCGACGTGGACGCCACACTCATCATCGCCGCTCGTGATCGACGTTTCGACGAGAAGCAGACAACGACCCCCGACCCCGAAGCAGACGGAGCCCCACATGGCCACTGAATTCATCATGCCCAAGCTCGGCCTCACCATGGAGGAAGGCACCATTCTCGAATGGCTCGTCGAGGACGGCGCCGCCATCACCCCCGGCATGGCGGTGTTGCGCATCGAGACCGACAAGGTCGAGAGCGACGTCGAGTCCCCCGCCGCCGGAATCCTGCATCGCGCCGCCGGCGTCGGTGACACCTTCGCCTGCGGAGCCACCATCGGCTTCTTGTTGGCCGAGGGCGAGCAACCTCCGGCCGCTACCAAGCCGACCTCCGCGGCGCCAACTCCGGCAGCCGCACCCGTGGCGGCGACGGCGACGGCACCTGCCGTGGCGCGCGCCTCCTCCGATGGCCGTACGTTCGTCTCGCCCAACGCCAAGCGCGTGGCGCGCGAGTTGGGGATCGACGTCGCGACCGTGGTCGGCACCGGGCCCAATGGTCGCGTGGTGGCCGCCGACGTGCAGAACGCCCACCAGAACCCCGGCGCCCGCCGTGCACCGGCGGCCGCGTTGCCCACCGTGGCGCCCATCGTGTCGTCGAACGGACAGGTGCTGGCCACCGCGGCCGCGCGTCAACTGGCCGAACTGCTCGGTCTGGATCTGTCGCTCGTTCCCTACGACCCCACCGACGGACGCGTCACACGCGACGGTGTGGCCGCCTACGTGCGCTCACGGTTGGCCACACCGGTGTCGTCCGGTGCGTCGGGTGCGACTTCTCCGACGACCAAGGCTCCGCTCGCGCCGGCGTCGCAGACACCCGCGTCGGTCAAGAAGATGTCGGGTATGCGCGGCACCATCGCCAAGCGCATGCACTCCAGCTTGCAGGAGATGGCCCAGCTGACCCTGCACATGGATGCCGACCTCGACGCCGTGGTTGCCGACCGTGAAGCGCGCAAAGCCCACGGCGGCGCGACCCTGCCCGGTTTCACCGACTACGTCATCGCCGCGTGCGCCCGCGCTCTGCGTCTGCACCCCATCGTCAATTCGCAGGTGACCGACGACGGAATCGCATTGTTGCCCGACGTGCACGTGAGCATGGCCGTGGCCCTCGACGAGGGCCTCATCGTGCCGGTGATCAAGAACACGCTTTCGCTCGACCTGCCCGGTCTGGCGGACCAGACCAAGCGTCTTTCGACGGCCGCTCGCGAGGGCAAGTTGGCCCTGGGCG
>JAURHL010000300.1 GCA_030833305.1 Acidimicrobiales bacterium
CTGGTGCTCTCCTTCACGAGCGTGGTCCACAGCCGCAGCGTGTCGGCGTCACCGCCCTGCAGCATCACCACCCTGTTGCGAGCACGAACCTTGAAGTCGTCGTCGGATTCGAACTTGCGACGGGCGTCCTTGTAGAAACCGTCAAGATCGCCGACACCGAGTTCGTGTGCGGCCTCCTCCTCGCCGAGGTCGACGAGGTGCTCGATGAGCATGCCGAACGGCGTGCCCCAGTCGCCGATGTGGTTCTCGCGGATCACCTCGTGACCGACGTGTTCCATGAGCCGAACGAGGGCGTCACCGATGACGGTGGTGCGCAGGTGGCCCACGTGCATCTCCTTGGCCACGTTGGGTGCCGAGTAGTCGATGATCACCTTGCGCGCCGTGACGGCCCCGACCCCGAGGCGTTCGTCGGATGCGACCGTCGCCAGCTCGCCGGCCAGGAACGAATTGTCGAGCACGAGGTTCAAGAAGCCGGGACCGGCCACCTCGATGGAGGAGCAGATGTCCGAGAGTCCCCCACTGGCCTCGAGCACCGCTTGGGCCACGTCACGCGGACTGCGGCCCAGTTCCTTGGCCAACGCCAACGCGCCATTCGATTGAGCGTCGGCATGCTCACTCGGCCGAATGACCGGATCGACACCGGCACGACCGGCCACCGCGTCGAAGGCCACCTGCAGTCGGGCGGCGAGGATGAGGAGCGGATCGGCCATATCCGTTCCATTGTTACCGATGAGGGGCGGTTCGCCCCCGACAATTCACGGCCCGACGACAATTCCTCTCATCGCGGCGTGGACGCTTCGAGGTAGTAGGCGCAATGTCCGAAGATCTCGGTGACCTCACCGGCATTCACGGCGATCCACACCGGTTGCATGCGCCACGTCGCCTCGACGCTCCATGGGTCCGAGGTGCCACACGACCAACCGAGTTCGGCGTCGTACCGATCCTCGCGATAAACGAATCCCGCGGCCACCGGCATCGACCGCAAGCGATCCGACTGATCCTCCACCAACCAGCCCGTGGAATTGTTCGCCTCACATTCGATGTCGGTCTGGCATTCGACCGAACGGAATTTCTCTTCGGCGGTCGCTCCGGCGTACACGCACCAGATGTCGATCTCCAGGGTCGTGCCGTCGAACCGTGAGTACCCGAAGCCGTCTTCCGGCGATGTCACCACGTCGTACGACTCGTAACGAGGACCGAGCGACCCCATCCAGATGCCATCGGGCAGGACATCGGGCAGAACCGCGTCCTCGCCGACACCGCTACCGCAACCGCTG
>JAURHL010000301.1 GCA_030833305.1 Acidimicrobiales bacterium
AATGGAGGCGCACACCACCAAGGTGGGCCCCAGGCGCGCGGCGGCCAACACCGCGGGCATCTGATCATCGCTCGGCGGCAGGCGCAGAACACCTCCCCCGTCGGCCAACAGCGTCGTGGCCGCCGGCGACACCGGTTCGGCCAGCACCTTCGTGCGACGCGGGGGCGAAGGCCGGTTCACCACGGTGTTCGGCGACGCCGTCACCAGGAACGGACGCAGTCGATTCGCCCCCCATCGCCACGATGCCCACCGACACAGATCCAGAGTCTCCTCGTCGGGACCGAGCCCGCTGGAACGTTCGATGAACTTCAGTTTCAGACCGTCGTCGGACGGCGGTTCGAGCGACACGATCCAGCCACCGACGTGGCGACCGTTCAAGGAGACGCGCACGCGACCGCCGATGCTCACCGACGCGGCCATGTCGGCGGAGACGGCGTAGTCGAACACGCGGTCGAGACCGGTGACGTCGGGAACGATCCCGGCGACGAGGAACGGAGTCGAATCGGCCGATGCCGTCGGCGTCATCGCGGTGCGGCGGGAATCAGCGACCGAGCGCGGCCGAGAAGTCGGCGAGGCGGGAGAGCTTTTCCCATTCGAAGTCGGGCAGTTCACGGCCGAAGTGACCGTACGCGGCGGTCGCTCGATAGATCGGACGCTTCAACTTCAGGTCGCGCACGATGGCCGCCGGACGCAGGTCGAAAGTATCGCGCACTGCCTGCTCGATCTTCGACTCGTCGATCGTGTTGGTGCCGAATGTTTCGACGAAGATACTGATCGGTTGCGCCATGCCGATTGCATAAGCGACTTGCAACTCGCAACGCTTGGCCGCACCCGAAGCAACAACGTGCTTGGCTACCCAGCGTGCTGCATATGCTGCCGAACGGTCAACTTTTGATGGATCTTTTCCGCTGAATGCGCCGCCACCGTGGCGACCCATGCCGCCGTATGTATCAACAATGATCTTTCGACCAGTTAAACCCGTGTCAGCGTGCGGACCACCCTTGACGAATTCGCCTGTTGGGTTGACATAAACGGCGTATTCATCTTTGGCAAACTGCGCAGGGATCACCGGACGAATAACTTGTTCAATTAGATCTGGTCGAATGACCGTGTCGCGATTGATGCCATCAGCATGCTGAGTCGAAATCAAAACTGTTCGCAAACGAACAGGCACACCGTTTTCGTAATCGAAAGTGACTTGAGTCTTGCCATCAGGACGCAAATATGGAATCGCCCCCGATTTTCGTACTTCAGTGAGCTTTTCTGCCATGCG
>JAURHL010000302.1 GCA_030833305.1 Acidimicrobiales bacterium
TCCGTCGGCGAGAGGGCGTCGTCGAGATCACGAGCCACAACCACGGCTTCGCCGTCGATGCGACGACGCTCGGTGAACGGACCGGCGACCTCCGCTACCGCACGGCGGAGCATGGCGAGGTCGAGGTGAGCCACGTGAACCTCAACGACGACGTCGTCGAGGGGCTCGCCGCGCTCGACATCCCCGCGTTCAGCGTGCAGTACCACCCCGAAGCGGGCCCCGGCCCGCACGACAGTCGCTATCTCTTCGATCAGTTCGCCAACCTCATGAAGAACGGGAGCATCTGAGATGCCCAAACGCACCGATCTCTCGTCGATCCTCATCATCGGCTCCGGCCCCATCGTCATCGGGCAAGCGTGCGAGTTCGACTACTCGGGTACCCAAGCCTGTCGCGTGTTGAAGGAAGAGGGTTATCGCGTCATCCTGGCCAACTCGAATCCGGCCACCATCATGACCGACCCCGATTTCGCCGACCGCACCTACATCGAACCGCTCACGTGGGAAGTGGTGGCGCGCATCATCGAACGCGAGAAGCCCGATGCCGTGCTTCCCACCCTCGGCGGACAGACCGGATTGAACACCGCGATGGCTCTGTTCGAGCGCGGCTTGGTCGGTGTGCCGGGAACCCCCGAACTCATCGGCGCCAACGCCGAGGCCATCGCCACCGCCGAGGACCGTGACAAGTTCAAGCAGGCAATGTTGGAGATCGGCTTGTCGGTTCCCCCCAGTGGCATCGCGCACTCCATGGACGAAGCCATGAAGGTCATCGAGACGATCGGATTGCCCGCCATCATCCGACCCGCGTACATCCTCGGCGGTCGCGGCACCGGTATCGCCTCGACCCCCGAGCAGTTCGAGATCCTGGCAGCCAACGGTTTGGCGGCCAGTCCGATCAACGAGATCCTCATCGAGAAGAGCATCGCCGGTTGGAAGGAATACGAACTCGAGGTGATGCGCGACCGCGCCGACAACTGCGTGATCATCTGCTCGATCGAGAACTTCGATCCGATGGGCGTGCACACCGGCGACTCCATCACCGTGGCGCCCGCGCAGACCCTCAGCGACGTGGAGTACCAGCGCATGCGCGACGCGGCCTTCGCCTGCATCCGTCGCGTGGGCGTGGAGACCGGGGGCTCGAACGTGCAGTTCGCCGTGAATCCGCTCACCGGTGATCAGGTCGTCATCGAGATGAACCCGCGCGTCTCGC
>JAURHL010000303.1 GCA_030833305.1 Acidimicrobiales bacterium
CACGTCGGACTGCCACCCGAGACCCAGGTGATGAACGACGTGATGCCAGCGGTCGCGAACGGCGGGCACGGCCGCGCAGGCGATCACCAATTGATGACTGCCGCGCAGCTCCATCGGCAGACCCGCCCACGCACGAATCAGTCCCATCGTGTTCTTGCGGTCGTCCCCACCCGTGACGGCGACGACGCGCTCGCGCGCCGGATCGAGTCCGATGCCGAGCAGTCGGGTCAGTCGAGCATCGACGGATTCCGAGTGATCGGACGGAACGAATTGCGGTTCGATGGCCGCGCCCACCACCTCGATGCGATCGCGCGGAAAGTCGAGCACCGCACTGGCCGTATCGGCCGAGAACGTGGAGTTCGACAGAAGGAGATCGAAGGTGCGCACCAGTCCGGCCCGCAGACGCGCCTGCACGCGTGCCGACGCGTCCACCAGATACCGATCGGGGTAGCGATACGGAATCACGTCGTGCAGAACACCCACCACCCGAAGACCGGCGTCGGTGGCGGCGCGCGGCACGACGTCGAGCGCGACGGGGTGCAACATCATCTGGGTGCACAGAAACCAAGTCGACGCCGGTTCGTTCGACATCGCCGTTCGCGTCAGGGGCGCGGTGACGATGCCGTCGATGGCGCTGCGCCATTCGCGATCATCGCGAACCGAATCGACGAGCACCACCACGTCGGCCCCCGCGGCCCGCATGGCCCGCACCAGTCCGATGGTGTAACGACCCACCCCACGTCCGCCGGCGGTGGGATGCGAGATGACGCGCCCGTCCACCAACACCCGGGGGTTCGGCACCGGCCTCAGCTCCGTTTCGCGGGAGTGGAGGCGGCGTCGATCATGGCCTCCAAGCGAGTGATCTGCCGCTCGATCGACTCCACGGCCGCCATCGCCGTGTCGGCGTCCAGTCGGACCCGTTCGGCGTAGCCCAGGAACAACGGCAGGGAGCGATCGGCCCCCGAACGCACGTCGTGATTCAGGGATTGAACGACGTCGTTGATGACCTGCACCTGATTGCGGATCTCGGCCACGTCAGCTCGCAACGCGCGTACATCGCGACCGGTGATTCTCGCGACCAATGCCTTGAGTACTCGCACGACGTCAAGGTTACCGGTGGGCGCTGTCACGCTTTCGATTCATCGCCATCGACGGGGACACCGATTAGCCTGCCATCCAATGGTGCTCGGGGCC
>JAURHL010000304.1 GCA_030833305.1 Acidimicrobiales bacterium
TGGTGGGCCGGGCGTTCGAAAGTGACCACGACGAGGACGACGAGAGTTCTCACGAGGATCGAGACGACGACGGCGCCAACGAGACCGACGACAATGACGATGACGACAATGACGATAACGACGACGTGATCGTGCCTCCGCCCATTCGTCAGAGCGACGTGTGCCCCCTGGCGTTGCTCCAACCCGTCGACGCGGCGCAGTTGATCTACCCCGACGGCACCTCCGAAGCGTGCTTCACCGACTCCCCCGCGCTTCCCATCGACGACGAGGACCTCGAACAGGCCGCCGGCGACGACGGCGACGGCGACATCGACTCCGTGCACCTGCACACGGTGTCCGTCGACGGCAACGACTATCGCGTCATCACCATTCCGTGGGGCACCAACGGAGCCCTCCAGGCCGCGCGCGATCTGGACGACGTGACCGAGGTGCTGTCGGGAATGCGCTGGCGTCTGATCCTGGGTGGGTTGGCCGCCACGATCCTGGCCTTGGCCGTGGGTTGGTTCGTCGCGGCCCGCATCGCGCGCCCCATCCGTCGTCTCAGCGAGGTGGCTTCGCAGGTGTCCGACACCCGCGACCTCACCATTGCGGTGCCGGTCTCGGGCTCGGGCGAAGTGGCCGACCTCGGTCGCAGTTTCTCCACCATGATGACGGCCCTGTCCACGTCGCTCGATCAACAGCAGCGCCTCATCAGCGACGCCAGCCACGAACTGCGCACGCCGTTGACGGCGTTGCGCACCAACGTGGAGGCCCTCGACATGTTCGACTCCATCCCCGATACCGAACGTCGGGCGATGTTGGCCGACATCCGCTCGGAGGTCGAAGAGCTCAGTCACCTCACGGCGGAGTTGGTGGATCTGGCCACGGACCAGAATCCGATCGACGAGCCGATCACCACCGTCGATCTGGTCGCGGTGGCCCGCGAGGTCGCCCAGCGTGCCGCACGTCGCTCGGGACGCGCGATCACCGTGAACGACCTCGGAGGCAATCCTGTCGATGGGCGCGTGGGCTCGCTACAACGCGCCATCTCGAACCTGGTGGAGAACGCCGTCAAGTACAGCCCCGCGGGCACGTCGGTGGAGATC
>JAURHL010000305.1 GCA_030833305.1 Acidimicrobiales bacterium
GCGTAGAACGGGCTGGTCACGGGTGCGTACTTGGTCGGTGCTCCGGTTGTCGCTTTAGCACTCCCACCTCTAGAGTGCTAGCAGTCGTTCGGGTCGAGTGCGAACCGGCTCGGACGCCCGCCCCCCGGCGGTTCAGGAAGAAGACAACTCTCAAGGAGTCCCTCACATGGCAAAGATGATTGCATTCGATGAGCAGGCCCGTCGTGGTCTGGAAGCGGGCATGAACAAGCTCGCCGACGCCGTGCGCGTCACGCTCGGACCCAAGGGTCGCAACGTCGTCCTCGAGAAGAAGTGGGGCGCCCCCACCATCACGAACGACGGTGTGTCCATCGCCAAGGAGATCGATCTCGAGGATCCCTACGAGAAGATCGGCGCCGAGTTGGTGAAGGAAGTCGCCAAGAAGACCGACGACGTCGCCGGTGACGGCACCACCACCGCCACCGTGCTCGCCTGGGCGATGGTGCGCGAGGGATTGCGCAACGTGGCCGCCGGCGCCAACCCGATGAGCCTGAAGAAGGGCATCGAGGCCGCCGTGGCCGCCGCCGTGGCATCCATCAAGGCGCTCGCCAAGGAAGTCGACAACAAGGAGCAGATCGCTCAGGTGGCGTCCATCTCGGCGGCCGACACCGAGATCGGTCGCATGATCTCCGACGCCATCGACAAGGTCGGCAAGGACGGCGTCATCACCGTCGAGGAGAGCCAGACCTTCGGCATGGAGATGGATCTCGTCGAAGGTATGCGCTTCGACAAGGGCTACATCTCGCCCTACTTCGTGACCGACCCCGAGCGCATGGAGGCCGTCCTCGACGACCCGTACATCCTGCTCGTGTCCTCCAAGATCTCGACCGTTCGTGACATGTTGCCCGTGCTCGAAAAGGTGATGCAGAGCGGTCGTCCGCTCGTCATCATCGCCGAGGACGTCGACGGCGAGGCTCTGGCCACGCTGGTGGTCAACAAGATCCGCGGCACCTTCAAGTCGGTCGCCGTCAAGGCCCCGGGCTTCGGCGAGCGTCGCAAGGCCATGTTGCAGGACCTCGCCATTCTCACCGGCGGTCAGGTCATCAGCG
>JAURHL010000306.1 GCA_030833305.1 Acidimicrobiales bacterium
GACGAGTTCACCGACACCGTGTTCGTGCACGCCGACGTCTACGCGGACAAGGCGGGAACGACGGTGGCTCCGGCCGTGAACGACTTGTCGCTGACGTTCGAACCCGTGCTGTTCGTCACGGACACGACGGGCGTGATCACCCATCGGTTCGAGGGCGTGTGGCACCCCGACGAGGTGCGCGCGGCGCTCAGCTGAACGACTGGCCGCAACCGCAGCTGCGCGTGGCGTTGGGGTTCGTGATGTTGAAGCCGGCCTGGTTCAGGCCGTCCTTGTAATCCAGGGTGGCGCCCAACAACAGCTGTGCCGACGCCGGATCGACGACCACCTTGACGGCTTCGCCGTACACGGCCTGCTCGTCTTCTTCGGTGATGTCGCTGTCGAAGAACATCTCGTAGGAGTAACCGCTGCAACCGCCGGGACGCACGGCGACACGAAGAGCCATGTCGGCCGCACCTTCGGCCTCGAGCAGTTCCTTGACCTTGACCGCTGCGGAATCGGTGAGGGTGATCACGATGAGCCTCCAGAGTTGTACGGCGGGAACCCCGCCCCGGTGCCACGACCGGCGAGAGAAGTTTACCCGTCGCCCTCGAACGAGGCGAGGGGTGGCCCCACAATTTCGGTCACCAGCCGACCGGCTACCTCCTCGTCACCGCCGGTACCATGACCGCATGGCGCGCCGCTTCGCCCCTCCCACCACGGATGAGGTGACGAACCTCCTCCGCGGCGTGATCGACCCCGAGTTGGGCAGCGACGTGGTGGACCTGGGCATGGCGCGGTGTCTCGAGATCACCGACGACGGCCGGGTGCTGATCGAGGTGAAGCTCACCATCGGTGGCTGCCCGTTGCGGGCCCAGATCAAGAAGGACATCGAGACCCGCATCGCCACGCACCCGGGCGTGTTCGCCGTGAAGATCGAGTGGGGCGAGATGAACTCCGACGAGCGCTCGGCCACCATGGCCAAGGCCCGCTGGAACGCCAAGGAGAACGCCGCCGACACCGCCGTGCCCACCACCACGCGGGTGTTGGCCATCGCCTCGGGCAA
>JAURHL010000307.1 GCA_030833305.1 Acidimicrobiales bacterium
CTAATCGTCGTCGACGGCGATGACTTCGGCCTGATCGCTGACGCGCTGCGACCCGTTCTCGACGACGACCGCGTGTGGCTAGAGGCATCGACGGCCGCCAAGGCCACCGCAGCCTCGTGGACGTGGAGCGACGCCGCCGACGTGTTGGCCCAGTGGATCGGTGCCGTCGACTCACTGCCGCGTGAGACCGTTCGTGTGGTCGGTGCTGTCGCATCATGAGCGACGAACCCAAGGTTCGGGTAGTCGTCCTGTCGTTCGACGGCGGGCAGATGACGATCGACTGCATCGAGTCGCTTCTTCGCACGTCGTGGCCCTCCGATCGCCTCGAAATCGTGATGGTCGACAACGGCTCGCTCGACGACGTGACCGAGCGCGTGCGTGCCCACCATCCCATGGTGCGGGTGTTGGAACCGTTGCGGAATCTGGGCTTCGCTGGTGGCTGCAACCTCGGTTTGTCGGCGACGCACGATTCCGACGGGCGCGAATTGTCCGAGTACGAGTTCGCGGCGTTGATCAACAACGACGCCACCGTCGATCCGGGTTGGCTCGTCGGTTTGATGTCCGGATTCGACGCGGGAAGTGACGTCGGTGCGGTGAGCGCCAAGATGCTCTTCGCCGACCGATTCACCGGGATCGACGTCTCCGTCTCCGAGACGACGGCCGCCGGTGGCGGGGATGACCGCGCGATCGGGGTGTGCGTGTCCGCGGTTCGCATCGACGGGAAGCGCGAGGATCATCGCCTGCAGTTCGACGAAGGCTTTCACGGCCCGGTGGCGCACGATCCGTCGCGCGACGAGGAGTTCGCCCGTTGGAGCAAGAAGACCGGGTCACTGCGCCTCGTCGAAACTCGTGGGGATCCCTCGGTGGTGCAGACGGCGTCGTTGCGCCTGTCGGCCGAGACCCCGCGCACCGTGACCCTGACGACCGACCTCGACCGGGTGACCGTCGAGATCGGTGGCGGCTACGACGTGAAGAATCCCGTCTTCACCTGGGTGGACGTGCGCATCGGCTCCGACGTGTTCGAC
>JAURHL010000308.1 GCA_030833305.1 Acidimicrobiales bacterium
TCGGACTGCTACTCACCGGACACGATGCCATTCCCGTTCTCGAATCGCTCGATCAACGTGGTCTGTGGGTGCGACTACTTCCGGAGTGGGCACCCAATCGCAGTCGTCCTCAACGAAACGCCTATCACCGCTTCACGGTCGATCGGCATCTGTGGGAGGCGACGGCCAATGCGAGCGATCTTGCCGATCGGGTGAGTCGTCCCGATCTTTTGGTTCTTGGAGCTCTCTTCCACGACATCGGCAAGGGCTACCCCGGTGACCACAACGAGGTTGGCGTCGAACTGGTCGGGCGAATCGCACCTCGCCTCGGTATCGCGCGCGACGACATGATCGTGTTGCAGACGATGGTGCAACATCACCTCTTGCTTCCCGATGTGGCCACACGACGAGACCTCTCCGATCCGGCCACCATCGATTTCGTGATCGAGCGGGTTGGTTCACCGCTCGTGCTCGATCTGTTGCACGGCCTCACCGAGGCCGACAGTCTGGCCACTGGACCTGCGGCTTGGGGACCGTGGAAGGCCGGTCTCGTGAACGAGCTCGTTGGTCGAACTCATCAAGTGCTGTCGGGTATCGCGCCCGATCGATCGGAATGGCGACTGTTCCCGGATGCCGAAGTGTTGGAGATGATGGCGACGGGCGTGATCACCTTCGGCGTGACGACCGATTCGTTGACTGTGGTCAGTCCCGACCGACCCGGAACCTTCAGTCGTGTCGCAGGCGTTCTCACACTGCGTGGGCTCGCGGTTCTGGGTGCTCAGGCTCATTCCGACGAACAGGGGATGGCGGCGTCACAGTTCCGCGTGTCGGTCCCGTACAGCGGCGAGATCGCCTGGACGCCGATCGTGTCGAACCTCGACCGCGCACTCGGCGGACGGCTGGCAATCGGTTCGCGACTGTCGGAGCGCGCCGCGAACGTGCGCCCGCGGCGCGCCGTGTCCGCCGCGAAGCCGGCCGCACCCTCGGTTCGTTTCGACGACAACGCATCGTCGAACGCGACGTTCCTCGAGGTGCGCGCTCCCG
>JAURHL010000309.1:0-608 GCA_030833305.1 Acidimicrobiales bacterium
AAAAAAGGTGACAGCGTTATTGTGATTGCCGGCAAAGACAAAGGTGCAACCGGCACGATCTCGGCCGTACTTCCGGCAAAGAACAAAGTGATCATCGACAAGGTGAACGTTGCGAAGCGTCACACAGTTGCGCGTGGTCAAAACACCAAGAGTGAAATCGTCGAAAAGCCGATGCCGATTCATGCGTCGAACGTTGCGATCAACCAAGGTGGCAAGCCATCGAAGATTGGCTACAAAGTCGACAAAAAAGGCAACAAAGTAAGAATTGCCAAGAAAACCGGAGCAGAGATTTAATGGCTGCAACAACTAAATACATTCCGCGCATGAAGGCGCACTACCTGAACACGGTTCGTGCCGACTTGATGAAGCAACTTGAACTTCAGAACCCAATGCAGGTGCCAACGATCGAAAAGATCGTCATCAACATGGGTGTCGGTCGCGCAACTCAGCAAGCATCTTTGCTTGATGGCGCAGTTGCAGACTTGACAGCAATCACTGGCCAAAAGCCGCTCGTGACGAAGTCGCGAATCGCGATCGCGTCATTTAAATTGCGTGAAAACCAAGCGATTGGTTGCAAAGTAACTATGCGTGGAGACCGCATGTGGGAG
>JAURHL010000309.1:618-979 GCA_030833305.1 Acidimicrobiales bacterium
AGTTCTTCGATCGCATGCTGTCGATTGCGATTCCTCGAATTCGTGACTTCCGCGGTCTTTCTGGCAAGTCGTGGGACGGCAACGGTAACTACACATTCGGTTTGACTGAGCAACTTGCATTCATGGAAGTTCGTATCGAGCAAGTTGACGTACCTCGAGGCATGGACATCACGATTGTGACGACAGCAAAGAGCGACATCGAAGGAAAAGCACTGCTTGATGCTTTTGGTTTTCCATTCCGAAAGGGCGAGGTACCAGCGTCTGTTACTAAAGCCAAGAAATCGAAGAAGAAATAATTTCACGGGACTAACACGGGACTAATTAGGACAACAACATATGGCAAAAAAATCACTCAGAATCA
>JAURHL010000030.1 GCA_030833305.1 Acidimicrobiales bacterium
TGATGGTGTTGAAGGCGGCCCACAGGATGGCCGTCATCACCACGCTGACGAAGGGCACGAAGATGAAACTGCCCAGCAGGGCCATGTACGCCCCGAACTGGCCCCGCTGACGCAAGACCTCATAGGTTTCGTCGGTGACGGGCTGGCCGCTCCGTCGGCGAACCGGTTCGGACGCGTCAGCCCCACGACCGCCGCTCACGTTCTCGACGACCTCGGTGACGACGTCGACTACATCCTCGACGGTGGCTCGTGCGACATCGGCCTCGAATCCACCATCGTGGATTGTTCGGTCGATCCTCCCCAGATCCTGCGTCCGGGTGGAATCGCGACGGAGGACATCGCCGATGTCGTGCAGAGGCTCGCCGCGACGTCGGGACCGAGTCGTGCGCCCGGAATGCTGAGCAGTCACTACGCGCCCCGATGCCGGGTCATCCTCGTCGAGCCGGGCACGCCACCGGGCGAACCGTCGACGGGAACGACGCGAACCCTGGACGCCAACGCGGATCCGATCATCTTCGCTCGCGAGATGTACACCGAGCTTCGTCGCGCCGACCAGGACGGCATCGACACCGTGGTGATCGAGTTACCGCCAGCGCGCGGCATCGGGACGGCCATTCGCGATCGCTTGTCGAAAGCCGCGGCGAATCGCTAACGCTCGACCCCGAGGGCGTTGATTTCACGAACGAGCAGATCACGCAACCGTTCGACGTCGACGGATCCGTCGGACTCGGTCACCAGCGAAACGGTGCTCGAGCCCGCGTCGGGAACGATTTCCGCCCGGCACCACGTTCGACTCGCACCAGGTTCGGCGACGTCGACGGTGAATTCCAAACCGTACGGCGGATCGTCGTCGACGATCTCTCCGATCGACACCACGGCCAAAGTCAGAACCTCGTGGGCCAACACCGGCAGGACGTCGATGACGAATGACGGATGATCGACCACCACCTTGTGCGGTGTGTCTCGTTCGGTCCTCACCGGTCGTGCTCTCGTCGTCGAGTCCTCCTCCTCGAGATCCGTCAACAGTTCATCGGCGGCCCGGTTGATCCGCGCCATGAGCGCGGCGTCTCCCCCTCGATCGGGGTGATGAACGAGCGACAATCGCCGGCGGGCCTCGACGATCTGGGAACGGGTCGCAGATGCTGGGAGACCGAGGAGGTGGTGACTCTCCGAGACCGTCACCGCGGCGCACCGCCGGCATGACGCGTGCCCTCGGGATCGTGGGCCCATCGCGCCTGAACTCCCCACCCATCGTCGAAGACGACGTCGGAGAGCGGCTTACGACGCACCGGACCATGGGAGCCGCGCGGTTTGCCCAGAGTGATGCAAGCCGACAGGGCGGCGTCATCGGGAATGTCGAGCAGAACCCGTAGTTCTGCTTCGACCCCTTGGTGCCACATGGTGAGGGCACCCCCGTAGCCCAGAGCGCGCGCGGCCAACAAAAGGTTCTGGCAGGCGGGGTACACCGACGCGCCCTCGTAAGGATTCGCGTCGCGATAGCGAACGAGACAGACCAGCACCACGACGGGGACGTGCTCGACGTTGTCCACGTACTCCTGCATGGCTCGGGCTTGTCGCGCCTTCGGTGAGTCCGAATCGAGACCCGAACCACTGTCGTAGCCGTCCTGGCGCACCTTGGCACTCCAGCCGCGCCGGAACGAATCCCCGAGCAACGACTTGGCCCGAACGGCTCGGGGACCGTCGACGAGGGTCAGATATCGAACCGGTTGGCGATTCGAGCCGCTCGGTGCGCGCGTGGCGTGCCACAGGATCGTGCTCAGATCCTGCGGCGGTATCGGATCCGACGTGTATCGGCGGATGGTGCGAGTGCTCGCCAAACCGGCGAGCAGTTCGATCGATGATTCTTCACCCACCGAGTCCATTGATCGCGTCATCAACGACCGGTGAAATTGGCGGACCGCTTCTCCATGAAGGACGCCACGCCCTCCTTGAAGTCCTTGGTGCGGAACAGCGGCAGCAACTGCAGGAACACGTGGTGGATGTTCTGCTCGAAGGTTTCGGTCTCGGCGGCCCGCATCATGCGCTTGATGGCCCGCACCGCCAGCGGTGCGTTCGCGGCGATCTCGGCGGCCATCGCGTAGGTCCGTTCGTTCAACTGATCGGGATCGAACACATGATTCACCAAACCGAGGTCGAGGGACTCCGGAGCAGACAAGGTGCGGCCGGTGAAGCAGATCTCGGCCGCCTTGGCGTAGCCGACGATGCGGGGCAGAAGCCACGTGCCACCACTCTCGGGGAGGATTCCCCGCTTGGCGAATCCGGGTGCCAGTTTGGCCGTGGACGACGCCAGCCGGATGTCGCAACCGAAGGCCAAATCGAGTCCGTAACCGGCGGCTCCACCGTTGATGCTGGCGATCGTCGGCGTGTCCAGGTTGTGCAGAACCACGGGGGGTGCGGTGCGCAGGTCGAACTCGGCGCCCATGTCTCCACCCGCGTCGAGGACGCCGAGGGACTCCTTTTGACCCATTTGGGCCGCCAGGTCGAGTCCGGCGCAGAATGCCCGTCCTGCTCCGGTGAGGACGATGCACCGGACTTCGCGCGCACGGTCCGCGCGAAGCAGTTGTTCGGAGAGTTCTTCCAGCATGGCCCCGGAAATGGTGTTCATACGCTCCGGGGCGTTCAGGGTGATGGTGGCCACGTGATCGGACACCTCGTACAGGACTTCGCTCATGGGCAAACCGTACCGTGTGGCCGAATTCCCGTGAGCATCGAGGTTTCCGCGCCCCGTTTGACGGGTAACCTGACAGCTTCCAAACCAATGGGGCTCCCGCCCCGTATCTCCATAGGGGGAGAAACAATGCAGAAGACCAGCGCACGTCGCTTTGGTGCCCTGCTCGTCGGACTTGCACTCGTGGGCGCTGCCGCCTGCGGCGGCGACGACGAGTCGGCTCCGGCGACCGAAGACACCGAGGCTCCCACCACCGAGGCTCCGGCCGGTGGCGAGCTTGAGGGCATGAAGGGTACGACTCCGAAGGGCGCCGAAGTCAGCGAGGAATGGCTCGCCGAAGTGTCGGCTTTCTGGGAGTCGAAGGGCAACGCCGCCCTCGAGGACTTCAACTACGCCGGTGAGGCGTACGACGCCGCCATCGTGATCGCTCTCGCGGTCGCCAAGGCCGGCACCGATGGAGCCGCTCACGCCAACGAGATCGTCGGCATCACCAAGGACGGCACCAAGTGCACGACCTTCGTCGACTGCATGGCCATCATCGACGAAGGCGGCGACCCCGACTATGACGGAATCTCCGGACCGCACGAGTTCAACGGCAATGGCGAGCCCCTTCAGGGCAGCTACGCCATGCTCGAGTTCGGTGCGGACAACCGCATCACCGCAGAGTCGAACGACAACCTGATCGATGCCTCGGCTCCCGATTCGGCGATCGTCGAGCTCGGCACCACCACCGCCACCCGTGAAGGTGACGGCCAGCTGAAGATCGGTTCGCTCCTGCCCGAGACCGGCAACCTCGCCTTCCTCGGTGCCCCGGAGTACGCCGGACTCGAGTTCGCGATCGCCGAGATCAACGAGGCCGGTGGCGTTCTGGGCAAGGAAGTCCTGTACAGCCAGGGCGACTCGGGCGACACCTCGACCGACATCGCGTCGACCACCGCTGATCGTCTGATCAGCGAGGGTGTGGATGCCATCGTCGGTGCGGCGTCGTCCGGTGTGACTCTGACCGTGATCGACAAGATCACCGCGGCCGGAATCACCATGTTCAGCCCCGCCAACACCAGCCCCGCGCTGAGTGACTACGCCGACGACAACCTGTACTTCCGTAACGCTCCGGCGGACGGACTGCAGGGTGCGGTCGTGGCCAACCAGATCGTCGAAGACGGCGCCGCCTCGGTGTACATCCTCAACCTGGATGACGCCTACGGCAACGGCATCGCTGCCGTCGTCAGCAACGTTCTCGAGGCCGCGGGTGTCGAGGTCAAGGGCGTCAAGGCCTACGACCCGGCCGCCGCGTCGTTCGACGCCGAAGTGGCCGAAGTTGTGGCCGCCGACCCGGACGCTGTCGTCCTCATCTCCTTCGACGAAGGTAGCCGCATCCTCCGCACCGCGGTGGAGAACGGCATCGGACCGAGGGTCAAGATGTGGTACGGCACCGACGGCAACATGGGTAACGCGCTCGGCGAGAACTTCGACGCCGGCAAGTGATCCAGTAGTTCCTCGGAACTGGAAGGGCCCCCGGGAGACCGGGGGCCCTTCTCTTTGTCCGAGTTCGTGAACGGAGATGAAACGTCGACGGCCGCGCCGAACGACTCAGCCTCCGGTGGCTTTGGCCAGGGTGCCGAGATACAACTCGATGACGTTGGGATCGGCCAGCAAATCGCGCCCGCTTCCCGTGTACGCATTGCGTCCCTGGTCCAGCACGTAGCCCCGATTCACGACTTGCAGGCAACGACGCGCGTTCTGCTCCACCATCAGGATCGCCACCCCGCTCGCGTTGATGGTGCGACATTGCACGAACACCTCGTCTTGCAGCGCTGGAGAGAGGCCCGCCGAGGGCTCGTCGAGGAGAAGGATCTTCGGCTCCAACATCAAGGCCCGCCCCATCGCGACCATTTGTCGCTCACCGCCCGACAACGCACCGGCCCGCTGGGCCGCACGCTCGGACAACTTGGGGAACATGCCCGACACGTATTCGAATCGCTCCTTGAACACCGAAGGCTTCAGGAAGCACCCCATCTCCAGGTTCTCCCGTACCGTCAAGGTGGGGAACACGTTCTTGGTCTGGGGAACGTACCCCACACCCAGCGGAACCAACTCGTGAGCCTTGCGGCCCGTGATGTCGACCCCGTTCAACGTGATGGTTCCCGAACGCACCTTGCACAAGCCGAGAACGGCCTTCAAGAAGGTCGACTTACCGGCTCCGTTGGGGCCGATGATGCCGACGAACTCGCCCGCCCGAACCTCGAGATCGCATCCGTTCAGAATGTTGACCTCGGGGATGTAGCCGGCGACGAGTTCGCGCGCGTCGAGCACGACGTTGCTCATGCTTCCTCCTCCATCAGGGATCGACCCTGATGTGCTCCGAGATAGGCGTCGATGACCGCCGGATTCTTCGAGATGTCGTCGGGTGTCCCTTCGGCGATCACGCGTCCCTCGGCCATGACGATCACCCAGTCGCTGATGTCGTGCACCATGTCCATGTCGTGTTCGACGAACAGAACTGTCATGCCCTCGTCACGCAATCCACGGATGTGCTCGTTGAGACTCTGCTTGAGCGCCGGGTTCACACCCGCCATCGGCTCGTCGAGCATGACGAGCGTCGGGTTGGTCATAAGGGCCCGGGCCATCTCCAGGAGTTTTCTCTGTCCTCCCGACAATGAGCCCGCGTACTCGTCGCGCATGTGGCTCAGTTTGAACCTCTCCAGGAGGGCGTCGGCCCGCTCGGTGTTGGACGCTTCCTGACTTTTCCAGATTCCGGAGAAGAGACCGTTCCACCACTTCTCGCCCTTTTGGTCAGTCGCCCCGAGACGCATGTTCTCGATGACCGACAGCTTGGTGAGGCTCTTGGTCAGCTGGAACGTGCGAACCATGCCCATGGCGGCGGTCCGGTGCGAGGCGATCTTCTCCATGGATCGACCGTCGAAGGTCCAGACCCCGGAATTCGCCGTGTCGAATCCGGTCAGAAGATTGAACAATGTCGTCTTGCCGGCACCGTTGGGACCGATCAACGCGGTGATGCTGCCTCGTTGCACCTCGACCCGCTCGACGTCGACCGCTGTGATGCCACCGAAGTCGCGTCGCACACCCGATGCGCTGAGAATCGGGTCGGCTTTGCTCGCACCCGGTTCACGGGCCACGCCGCTCAGAGCCGCACGGGCGGCGATCGCGGTGGAACTGAGCTCGCGTTCAGCGCCCATCGAAGGCCATCTCCTGCCGATTCCCGAACACGCCTTGGGGCCGGTACACCATCAGAAGAATCAAGGTGAGCCCGATCAGCATGTAGTTGAACTGTCCGACTTGCGTCGAGTTCATGATGGTGAGATTCCCGATGTTGATGGGATCCTTGGCGACCTGCCGCAGGAAATTGTCCATGAAGGTGAACAAGCCCCAGAAGATCATCGGACCGATGATCGAACCGGAAACCTTGGCCACTCCGCCGAGCACGAGTGCGGTCAGGATGTAGAACGTGACGTCGCGGCTGTAGTTGTCGGGCTGAACGCTGGCCCGGTCCAGCGCGAAGATCATGCCCGAGATCGTCCCGATGACGCCTCCGAGAATGAGCGACTGCATCTTGTAGGAAAACACGTTCTTGCCCAGACTCTTCACCGCATCCTCGTCCTCACGGATGGCCTTGAGCACTCGACCCCACGGACTCTTCATCAACTTGTACACCAGGAAGCCGAGAAGAGCCACCACGATCCAACCGACGACGAGCGTCCACAACTCGCGTCCCGTGAAACGGAACGGCCAGAAGCCGTACTGGGCTGACTCCTCGATTCCGAACGAGTTGCCCAGTTTGCGGAACTCATCGGAAAAACCGTTGATCCCGTCGCTTCCGCCGAAATAGGTCTTGAATTTCACCGATCGAACTATCAGACGGATGATTTCGGCGCTCGCGATGGTGACGATCGCGAGATAGTCGGCGCGCAAGCGCAACGTGGGAATGCCCATCAGGAGACCGAGAGCCACCGAGAAGAGAATTCCGAGTGGAATGCCCCACCACATGGAAATCCCGAAATATTTCGATGTCATACCGAGCCCGTAGGCGCCACAGGCCATGAAACCGGCCTGACCGAAGTTCAGGAGTCCGGTGTAGCCGAACTGGACGTTGAGTCCGAGAGCCGCGACCGCGAAGTACACGGCGTTGATTCCGATGAATCCCTTCAGGCTGTTCTCGAGAACGAGGTTCCAATCCATTTTCAACCCACTCTCTGTGCTTTACCCAAGATGCCCTGGGGTCGGAACAACAGAACGAGAATCAAGACCAGCAATGCCGGCGTCGTCTTGAGCTCGGTGGGAACCACCAGGCTCGCCATCTCGACCATGACCCCGACGACGAAGCCGCCCACGAGAGCACCGAATGCCGATCCGAGACCTCCGAGGGTGATCCCGGCGAACATCAGGAACAACAAGCGTCCGCCCATGTCGAAACTGATTTGCTCGTCGAGACCACGGAAGATTCCGCCCGCGGCCGCCAATGCCCCACCGACGATCCAGACGAGCCGAATCACGCGCTCACTGTCGATCCCGGTGGCCGAGGCCAGATCGGGGTTGTCGGACACTGCGCGGGTGGCTTTACCGAGTCGCGTGTACCGCAGACCGAGGGCCACCATCACGAGGATTCCCAGACTGAGAATCGAGACGATCAGGTCACGGGGAGTGATCGAAATCGGTCCGATCTCGATGGCTTCCTGGAGGGTGAACTCACGGAACGGGCGCGTACGGCCTTCGAATCGCGACAGGAAGAAGTTGCGCAAAAGGATGGACAGACCGACTGTGAGAACCATCTGGGTCACCAAACCGATTCCGCGGCGCCGCAAACGACCGAAGATGCCGTCGTTCAACGCCCACCCGAAACCAGCGCCGAAGGCGATGCCGATGGGGGCGGCCCAGAAGATGTGGAAAGTTCCGTCGTCGCGTATTCCGGGAAGGAACGACAGGAAGCCGAGAAACGACAGACCCGTCACGTTGAACACGAAAGCTGCCAGTCCGCCGAACGTCACCATCTCGCTGTGGGCGAAATTCGTGAGACCCGTGGTGCCGAAGATGAGGGACAGTCCCACCGAACACATGGCGAGGACCAGACCCAGCCGCACACCGTCGACCAGGCGCTGGGCGACCTTCTCGAAACCGCTCATGCTGGCGCTCTGCGAAACCCCGGTGAAGTAGCTGATGACCTTGGTGTTCGTGATGAACGAATCGGCGACCACTTGTTGCACCGCCGGAGTCTTCGGGTCGAGCGACTCGCCGTCGGGCAGGGTCGACTCGTCCAGCGTGATGGTGTAATCGGCCTTGTTCGGAACCGGAATGACGACCACGCCGGATTCGTCGGTCTCACCGGCCCCGACCACGACTCCGTTGGCGTCGGTGACCGAAATGGAGACTCCGGCGACGGGTTGGTTGTCGGTCTTGCCCGACGCGTCACGCGACAGTTCCTTTACCTGAATTCGAAGGGCGTAATCGGCCGCGTGGGCCGTGCTGGTCATCGACGCGAAGAGCGAACCGAGCACCGACAGGAACATCAGGGCCAGGATTCGGCGGGCTCTCCGTCTCTGTGGTGGCACCAGTTCACTCCCCGCCGTGCTGTGCGGGGTACCACCCCCGACGTCCCCAAGATGCTAGTCCTAGTCCAATGGTCGGCGACAGTTCCTCGTCCCCGCGTTCCCCGTGGGCACCGGTGCTCGCCGTGTTGGGGGCCGCGACCCTCTTTGGCACCACGGGTACCGCGCTCGCTCAGGGTCCCGCATCGACCGATCCTTGGGCGGCGGCCTCCTTGCGCCTGTGCCTCGGCGGACTCGTGTTGGCCCTCGTGGCGCGTCGGCACCTGGGCGGTCTGGCCCGGCACCGCGGGTGGGCGATGATCGGAGCAATCGGGGTCGCGGGCTACCAGACGATGTTCTTCGCCGCCACCGACCGCACCGGGGTCGCGGTGGCGGCGTTGGCGACCATCGGAACGAGTCCCCTGGCGTCGCGGGCGATCGGTCGACTCCGTGGTCGGCCCGCCCCCGCGCCGAGCTGGTGGCTGGCCGCCGGAGTCCTCGGGGTCGGACTGACTCTACAATTCGTGGCCGGCGAGAGCACGTCGGTGACGGAGCGATCCATCGATCCGTCGGGAGTCCTGTTCGCGGTGGTGGCCGGCGTGATGTACGCCGTGTACGCCGAATCCGGGGCGGTCCTGATCGAGCGAGGCGTTCAGTCGACGGCGTCGATGGCTACGATCTTCGTGGGAGGAGCGATTCTCACGACGCCCATCCTCGCGTTCGCCGAAATCGATTGGTTTTTCACGCCTCGGGGCGCATCCATGATCGCGTATCAGGGAATCATCACGCTGACGCTCGCCTACGTGGCTTTCGGATGGGGTCTGCGGACCTTGGCTCCTTCGGTCGTCGTGATGCTGACCGTCCTCGAACCCGCGATGGCTTCGGTGCTCGCGGTGGTCGTCCTGGACGAGTCGTTGTCCGTACGGTCGTGGATCGGGGCGGCCCTGATCTTCGCCGGATTACCGATAGCGGGCGTGGCCGCCACCCGATCTACGGTCGACACATGAACACACCGGCACCCATTCGCAACCGAGTGACGGAACTCCTCGGGGTCGACTACCCCATCGTCCAGGCGCCCATGGGCTGGATCGCACGATCCCAACTGGCGAGCGCGGTCAGCAACGCCGGAGGACTCGGAATCATCGAGACCTCTTCGGGCGAACTGGACGCGGTGCGACACGAGATCGGTCGTATGCGCGAGCTCACCGACAAGCCCTTCGGAGTCAACGTCGCGCAGATGTTCGTGCGCGATCCATCCATCGTCGATTTCGTGGTCGAACAGGGCGTTCGATTCGTCACCACCTCGGCGGGAGATCCGCGCCAGTACACCGCGACGCTCAAGGCCGCCGGTTTGACGGTCTTCCACGTCGTTCCGACGTTGTCGGCCGCGCTCAAAGCCGTCGATGCCGGTGTCGACGGCCTGGTCGTGGAAGGAGGAGAAGGAGGCGGGTTCAAGAATCCTCGGGACGTCTCGACCATGGTGCTCCTGCCGCTCGTGTGCTCGAAAGTCGACGTGCCCGTCATCGCCGCCGGAGGCATCTGTGACGGCGTGACCATGGCCGCGGCCTTCGCACTCGGAGCCGAAGGGGTGCAAATGGGAACACGAATGGTGTCGGCCGCCGAGTCTCCGGTGCACGCGAACTGGAAGGAACGGATCGTGACCGGAGCCGAAACCGACACGGTCTTCTTGAATCGACTGTCCCGACCCGGCTTGCGGGCACTACGAACGGAACGGACCACGCGATTGGAGAAAGAGGAGAACGTCTCGCTCTCGGAAATGAGTCGTGTCCAGGATTTGTACTTCGGTGGCGACATGGAGTCCTCGATCGCCCTCACCGGACAGGTCATGGGTCGCATCGACGCCGTTCGTCCCGTCGCCGACATCATCGCCGACACGGTTCGTGTCTATCGCGAGACGATCGAACGCCTCGCGACCTCGCTCTGACGTGCGATCGGTTCGACCGAGTACCACAGATTGACCACGGCCATGAAGAAAGCCGTGGCGAGAGCGATGTGCACCGCCACCAACGCCGCGGGGATGTCGTTGAAATACTGGACGTAGCCGACCGTGGCCTGCAGCACGCCGAGGACGAGTACGACCTCGATCGCGGTGTGCAGGGACCCGAAAGGCATCCGCCTGATCCTCGTCAACAACCACACGATGCACGACAGAGTGATGATCACGCTGATCCCGTGCAGGCGAGCAGCAGTCGTGATGGCAATGTCCAAACGCGGAGCGTTCTCGTCGCCGGCGTGAGGCCCCGCTCCGGTCACCACGGTCCCCGTGACCACCGCGACCGCCGCCAGAACAGCGACGGTCCGCACCAGTCGAGTGTCGCCGGACGGAAGAGCGAGACGGTCGACGTCGCCTCCCGCCCGCCTCACGAGGATCCAGCCCGTACCGACCAGGAACATCGACAACAAGAAGTGTCCCTGGTTCGCCACCGGATTGAGATCGGTCAGAACCACGACGCCGCCGAGCACGATCTGGCCGATCACGCCGATCACGAGCAACCAGGCCAGCCGTTCGAGATCGCGACGTCGTTCCTCGAGAAACCGCGCCGCCAGAACCGCGGCCATCACCAGAACGGTCACGAGACCGGTGAACAGACGATTGAGTTGCTCCACGGCTCCGTGGAACGACGACACGTCGATGAATCGCTCCTCGTTGCAGCGAGGCCAGTCCGAACATCCGAGTCCACTGCCAGTCAGGCGTACCGCGGCTCCCGTGATGACGATGACGACCAACGAAACCAAGGCCGCGCGTGTGATCCAGGCATAACGAGCCGGAGACAACCGCCGAGACATGACGACAGGCTAGGCGGCCTTGTTCGGACCACCGACGGCGGCGGACTACGGTCACATCATGCTGTCATCCTTCGACGATTATCCGATCCATTCGGGTTCCGTACCGGTCAACGAGACCGCCACCAGTGACATCAACCATTACGACCGGTACTTCTTCAACGGATACACGACCGATGCGTCGCTGTACTTCGGTGTCGCCATGGGCTTGTACCCCAATCGACACGTGGTCGATGCATCGTTCTCGGTGGTCGTGAAGGGCGCGGAACAGATCTCGGTGCACGCATCCGCCCGCGCTCCCCTGGACCGCGCCGATGCGAACACGGTTGGTCCCATTCGTCTCGAGATCCTCGAGCCGATGAAGCGGCATCGTCTGCTGGTCGAGTCCGCCGAACACGGGCTACGCGCCGACTTGATGTTCGTCGCCCGGAGCGCACCGGTTCAGGAGCCGCACTTCCTGGTCAAGGCGGGACAGCGGAGCGTTTTCGATTACACCCGTCTCACGCAGTTCGGCCACTGGAGCGGCTGGATCGAGATCGACGGGGTACGTCGGGAACTGCGGTCGGACTCCACCCCCGGATCCCGCGATCGCTCGTGGGGCACCCGACCCGTCGGACCGTCAGCCGACACGGGTGCGCCCGTCGGAAACCGCCAGTTCTATTGGTTGTGGGCTCCGGTGAATTTCCCCGGCTTCGCCACTCACTTCGACGTGAACGAACACGCCGACGGTGGTCGCTGGCATCAAACCGGGTTCTTCTTGATCGACGGTCCGTCTCCCGCCGACGAGTATCCGGACGTCTCCTATTCGGTTTCGTGGCGACCCGGGACCCGGTGGGCGCGGTCCTTTTCCATCGAACTGGCGGGAGCCGGATTGCCCACCCGGATCATCGATCTCGAGCCGCTCTATGAGTTTCAGATGATCGGACTCGGCTATGGCCACCCGGAATGGGGTCACGGATTCTGGAATGGCGAGTTGGCGGTCGGCGCAGAACGCTGGACACTCCCCGTCGACACCCCCTGCGATCCGCGACACCTGCACGTTCAGGCCGTCTGTCGAGCCACCTGTGACGGCGTCGAGGGAATCGGCATTCTCGAACAACTCGTCGTGGGCCCCCACGCACCCAGTGGCTTCGAACAACTGCTCGACCCGGCGCGTTGACCTCCATCGGAATCAGGTGTGCCGGATGGTGACGCCTCCGTCGACCGGAATGCTGACACCCGTGACGAACGATGACGCCGGCAGGCACAAACTGAGGGTCACGTGCGCAACCTCCTCCGGATCGGCGTAACGACGAAGAGCCACGCGTCGGCGCGCATACTTGTTCTTCGCCTCGTCCGGGATGCCCGCGGTCATGCCGGTGTTGATCGGTCCGGGACAGATGCAATTGACGGTGATACCGGTCGGACCCAACTCGACCGCGAGACTTCTCGTCAACCCCGTGACACCCGCCTTCGACGCCGAGTAGGCCGAGATTCCGGGAGTCGCCACGATCGCCTCGGTGGACGCGATGTTCACGATGCGACCGGCGTCGGACGCCCGCAGAAAGGGCAGGGTCGCCCGTATCGCCCGCACGTACGCGCTCAAATTGATCGCCAACGTTCGATCCCATGCCTCATCGAATGATTCGTCATCGAAGCCGAGCGGTGACGGTCGGGATATCCCGGCGTTGTTGATCAGCGCATCCACGACGCCGGTGAGCGATCCGAAGCCCGCGATCACGGAACGCAGGGCTCGGTCGTCGGTCACGTCGACCACGTGAGCCGAGACGGCGTTCTCGCCGTGCACGGACGCGATTTCCGTGCCGGTCGTGACGACGGATTCGTTGGAGTCGAGGATGCACACCGTCGCGCCCTCGTCGGCGAAGAGATGGGCCGTGGCCCGACCCATACCGCTCCCGGCGCCCGTGATCACCACCCGACGCCCGGACACCGAGCGGCTCAGCCGCGACAGTCGACTCATCGACGCCACTGCTCCCGGCCGGCGATTCCGTAATTGCGCAGGATCGTCGCACGGTCGGGCTCGATTCGAAGAAACACGTGAGTCGCCGCGGTGGGCCCACCCGGTTCGAACGGCGACAGGTCGTAACCCATCTTGTCCCAAAGTTCCGTGCGTCCCCGGTCGTCGTCGACGACGAACGCGTTTCCCCACACGATGCACGAGTCCCAATTCGTGCCGGGCCCGACGGCGAAGTGAACCGACACCCGCGGGTTCATCCGCAGATTGGCCACCTTGCGACTGTCCGTGCGCACGAAGGTCAGAATCGAATCGCCGAACCACGCCACCGCCACCGGTGCCACGTGGGGTTCACCAGCGGAACTCACGGTGGCCACGTACGCCAGGGGACCGTACCGAGCACTGTCGGTGCGGACGTCGTGCAAGGTAATCATGGTCTCGCCCACCGCTCGATGCCGGCCGCTCCGTACATGCGAAGGATGACCGCACGATCCACGTCGATACGCATGAACGCCGTGTCGGGACTCGCGTCGGGTCCACCGGGTGCGAAGGCGTTCAGGTCGTAATCGAACACCCCGGTCCAGAGTCGACGTTTCGTCTCGAGATCGGCGAGGACTGTCGCGCGCCCCCACACCTCGACGCCGTCGCCGTTCTCGCTGACCTGCCAGTGCATCGCGACCCGATCGTTCACGGAGACGTTGCGACTCTTCACCGAGTCGGTTCCCACCATCACCCACAACACGTCACCCTCCCAACAGGGGTGCACCGGGACCACGTCGGGCTCACCGTCGGCACCCACCGTGGCCAGATGGGCCCACACGCTCAGTTTCGCGGCGAACTCTCTCACCTTCGACAACGACACCGCTTCGGATTGCACGCTCTCCTCCTTCGATTGTGCGGACTTTAGGGCCTGATCTCGTAAAAGGCGTTCAACGAGTGCTCGATGTCCAGTCGCCGAAAACGAGTGAAGCCGGCTTCGACGGCCATCTCGCGGGCTTTGCTCTCCGGCAAACCCAACGTTCCCAGACCCGCCCCGCCGGGGACCGACATGGCCGACGACATGCACGACATCACGCTGATTCCGTACATCAGGGACGCCATGGGATTCTTGCGCATCGTTTCCTCGAACGTGTCGAGGGCCTTGATGTCCACCAGCAGCCAGATTCCGTCGTCTTTCAAGCTACGCCGGATGGATCCCATCACCTCCTGCGGATGGGTCATGTCGTGGATGCAATCGAAGGCCGTGACGAAATCCAGGGAGCCGTCCTCCGGCAGTGGATCGCGTCGCGGATCACGGAACTCGACGTTCGACACTGACTCCCGAGCCTTGCGGTCCGCGGCTCGTTCGAGGGCGAACCGGGAAATGTCGTATCCGACCACGTGGGAGTTCGGGAACGCGGACGCCATCCGTATCGCGGCGCCACCCGCGCCACATCCGATGTCGGCGACCCGCGCCCCCGCGGTCAATCGTTCGGGCAGTCCGTCCATCGCGGGAAGCACGGTCGGGAGCAGGTGACTACGACTCCACGGTTCGAAGCTGCGCTCGATGCCCACCGCGCCATCGGGACCATGGCTGTCGTAATCATGTCCCACGCCCGTGCGGAACGACTCGGGTAGCACCTGCAACGAGTTCATCGTTTGCGGCAACCG
>JAURHL010000310.1 GCA_030833305.1 Acidimicrobiales bacterium
CGGCGGTGGCGTAACCGCTGAGGCGGAACTCCACTCGACCGTCATCAGTGGTGAGACCGAGGGTGCCGTCGAGACGCTGACGACCCTGATCGTCGGGGTTGCCGAGCGAGAGTCGACCGCTCAAGGTGCCAGAGATGGTGGTGTCGCCGACGGTGAGGCTGGCCCGGCCGTTCACATCGAGGCGGTTGCCGGCCGGGCTCACGGTAAGGGCTGCCACCTGCAAGGTGCCACCCATGCGCATTGGGGCCGGCGCCACGATGGGGGCGGGTTCAGCCGAGTCGTCGCCGGTAGCCGGCGTGTCGGCTGCAGGGTTGCCACCGGTGCTGAGGTTGTCGGTGCCACCGCCGGCGACGGGAGCCGCGTCGCTCGCCTCGTTGGTCGAGTCGCCCTTGCTGGCGCTGGCCGAATTGTCACGTGGCGCGATCGAGGCCGGGGCGTCGGGGGTTGGCGCCGGGGCGACCGGCGTGTCGACCACCACGGGTGCCGTCATATCGGCAGTCTCGGTGACGGCCGGTGCCACGGTGGCGGGAGCCGACTTGGTGGGGCGAATCTGATCGATCACCACAGGTGCGGTGACCGGCGCAGTGGCGGCCACGATCATGGTCACGCCGATAGCGGCCTTCGACAACATGGGCGCCGCGGCCGGTGCCGCAACAGCAACCGCTTGCGCAGTTTCGATGAGCGGAGTGAGCGCCGTGGCCGTTTGCGCCACCTGCGTGGCCGCCGTAGCGGTGTGGGTGGCGGTGGTGGCCGCGGTTGCCGCCGTGGTGGGGTCGGCGGTGGCAGCCATGGCGGCCTTCGGTGCACGACGACCGAAGATGACAGCGAGGAACGCGATGATCGCGGCGACCGGACGCAGCAACACGCGCACTGCTTTGCTCGCACGACTCACGCGGGCGCGGGCGTTCTGTTCGGAAATGTCGAGGATCTCGGCGATCTCGTCGTACTCGAGCTCTTCCACGTAGCGCATCGACA
>JAURHL010000311.1 GCA_030833305.1 Acidimicrobiales bacterium
CACCGAGACGGTGTAGGTCACCGAGGGCAACGGTCCGTCGGGGCCGTTGGCGGTGACGATCACCGTCCACAGACCGGGAGCGCCGAAGGGAACGCCTTCCTTCATCGGCAACCGGGCGGCACCGACGCCATCCAGTGGCACGTTCAACGTGACGCTGGCGGTGGTGTTGGTGGGTGGGTTGAACTGCACCGTCAGATCGGTGAGACCCTCCTCGGGAGAGAAGACGTCGATACGCACCGCGTTGGCACCCACGACGGCGGGCGTGACCTTGACCTGCACGTCGAACGCCCCACCGGAACGCTCACCGACGAAGGCGTAGTTGGTCTTGTCGGTTCCGGGCGGGTCGACGTTCGGTGGCAACGTGGCCACGGCCCACGAGGTGACGACCAGAACGAAGACTCCGATGGCGGCCTCGGCCAGTACCGCACGACGAAGCTTGCCGGCGGTTCGTCCGGTGATGTCGCGGCGCTTGGCGACGTTGCGCGCGATGTACTGACGCAACGCCACGCCCAGATACACCATGCCGGCCACGCCGATGGCTTTGAAGATGATGAGGCGTCCGTGACGACTGGTGAGCACCGAGCCACCGTCGAGGCTGTAGAGCGAGATCAATCCCGAGATGACCGCGACCATGACGAAGACGCGAATCCAGCGTGCGTAGCCGCGCACGGCCTGGGCGACGTCTTCTTCCCCGGGACCGACGAGCACCGTTTGCCCCAACACCAACAGACCGCCGAACCAGAGACCGATCGACAACGTGTGCACGATTCCCGATGCCACGCCCAACAACGAGAACTCGTCGACGGTGCGGGTGAACGCGAAGGTGGCCATGGCCGCGGCGGGAAGTCCGACGGCGAGCGGTTGTGATTGCGGGTCGAGCAGACGCTCGGGGCGCGCGACGATGATGAACGCTCCGGCCACGAGCACCACGCGAGCGAAGGCCG
>JAURHL010000312.1 GCA_030833305.1 Acidimicrobiales bacterium
GACACTCAGCGTGCCGGTCATCGGTTTGGGCTGCGACTTTTTTCCAGAGTTCACCGTTCACCATGGCGACATCGCAATACCCACACGGGTCGACACAGTCAGAGAACTCGCCGACATTGTGCGCGCTAACAACTCACTTGGTCGAACTGGCGGAATTTTGGCTTGTGTGCCAGTGCCTGAACGCGACGGCCTCTCTAAATCTCAAATGGATGACGTGACTCGTGCGGCATTAAAGAACGCCAACGATCTTGGTGTTGCTGGTTCTGCCGTTACACCACATGTTTTAAAATTTATTGCCGAGGCGACAAAAGAGTCGAGCGTTCGTGCAAATCTTGCTCTCGCTGAAAACAACGCCAGTGTGGCCGCGCAACTTGCGGTCGAACTCGCAAGTTAATCCGTAAAAAAATTGGCGGAGGCGGACGGGAATCGAACCCGCCAGACGAGGTTCACTCGTCCCAACCGCTTTGAAGGCGGCGGAGCCCACCAGGTACCCGGACACCTCCATCGCGAAGGCTACTTGTGGATTAATCGAATGACGCATTGCGAAACCCGCGCACACATCTGAGCACCTCTTCGCAAAAGGAGCAATCAGATGATTGTTTGTTGGTCAGTTAAAGGTGGCAGTGGCACAACTGTGGTTGCTTCAACTCTTGCACTCGTTCACGCCGAGAAATCGCCGCGCGGTGCGCTGATTGTCGACCTCGCTGGCGATGTGCCGGCGGTGCTTGGTCTTGCCGAACCAAGCGGTATTGGTATTGGCGAATGGTTTGCACAAAACGAAAACTCTTCGCGAATCGCTTTGCAATCGATTGCAATTCAAGCAACGGCAAACTTGCAACTTATTTCACGTGGCTCAGGTCAGATTGTTGCGAATGCGAATTTCGCTGAGCTTGCTGCTTC
>JAURHL010000313.1 GCA_030833305.1 Acidimicrobiales bacterium
CATCCACCGGCGAACACCAGTCGGATGTCGCGCATCCATCCCGACAACGTGGCCACCGCTCCGATGAGCAGTTCGGGCTTCTTGCTCTCGTCGAGCCATCCGTACGACACGATGGTGCGACCCACGGGCATGGATGCCCGTTCGTTGTGATGGGTGGCGTGCGGCACGACCAGGATCGGCGGATGGTCCGGATCGATCGACTTCACCACGTCGGCCGCCTCGTAGGAGGACACGATCACGGTCTCGGCCACCGCCAGCACCGGTTCGAGAAAGGTGATGTTCGCGCGGTGATACGCGTCGGCGTCCAACAGATCCGACGGCCAGACGGTTTCGGGAACACCGGAACGGCGAAGTTCGTCGCGCATCCGCGCTTCGGCCCAGTCGCGTTGTCCGGAAAGGTGCCCGAGACCCGCGTGGCACCCCACCAACGTCGGCTCGTGCAGCCACACGTGACCGGCCTGCTCGCCCAACGAGGCCAGCGTCACCGCGTGATACTCCGACGAACCGAGCGTGTTCACCATCGCATCGAAGTCGTGTTTCGCGAAGTATCGCCCGAGACCCGCCACGTTGCGGCGACCCCCACTCGTCAGTTCGGTGGCGGTCAATTCGACGATTGGCTCCATGTCGGCCGACCGCGTGGTGGATTCCCACGCCGCCAACACACGTTCGTTGTAGGCACCGATACCCGAGGGCGAACCGGCGAACGGTCCGACCAGGGCGACTCGTCGGCGTCGTGACCGTCGCACGGTCGTGCGTGGCGAACCCTCGTTCAAGGCCGCCACCGCCGCGCGGCCGACCCGGTCCCAGGTCCATGACATCGATGCCTTCCGCGCGATCTCG
>JAURHL010000314.1 GCA_030833305.1 Acidimicrobiales bacterium
ACAGGTCATCCAGCGCTTCGCCGTGAAGACGCCGGACGCACAGGCCCCGGCGGCGAGCCTGTCCGGCGGCAACCTGCAGAAATTCATCCTCGGGCGCGAGATCCTGCAGCAGCCGAAGCTGCTGATCGCCGCGCACCCGACCTGGGGCGTGGATGTCGGCGCGGCCGCGGCGATTCATCGCGCGCTGATCGAACTGCGCGACAGCGCGACATCGGACGGGACGCAGACTTCGGGAGAGGTGAACACGCCGCAGACCACCGAACCGGTGGTACCGCGTCATGACGACTCGGGCTTCGATGCGTTGTTCTCGCCGCGCGGTGTGGTGGTGGTTGGTGCGTCCACGCACCCGGGAAAGTTCGGGTTCGTCTCGTTGCACAATATTCTCGTCGGTGGGTACCGCGGCGAGATTGCCGCGACCAACTTGTCGACGGAGACCGTGCTGGGTGTTCCTACCGTGGCGGCGATCACCGACTTGGCGTCCAACACCTACGACCTTGCGTTCTTCTGCACGCCAGCAGGCGTGAACGAGCAATTGATACGGGACTGTGCAGAACGCGGTATCCGAGCCGTGTTCGTCACGTCCGCCGGCTACGACGAATCGGGTTCGGAGCCCGCGCCTGTGCAGACGGGCGAATCGGTAGGTGAGTCGGCACAGGAGCGCCTCGTGCGCGTCGCGCGGGAGTGCGGCGTGTTCCTCGCGGGCCCCAACGGGCAGGGCGTGGTGAGCACGCCGAGCTCGTTGTGTGCTCAGATCGTTGCACCGTATCCACCGGCGGGTTCCATCTCGATCGCCAGCCAGAGCGGCAATTTCGTTTCCAGTTTCATGA
>JAURHL010000315.1 GCA_030833305.1 Acidimicrobiales bacterium
GGTGCCGAGGAGATCTCTTGGCATTCGGTGGCCGTCGACGCGCAGGTGGCCCCGAGAGCGGGAATGGTGATCGACGAGATGGTGTTCGATCCGAATGCGGGGGCGCGGGTGATGGCGAAGGTGTATTCGGTGCCGGGCCCCCAGCCGATGCCGTTGAGGGCCGCGAGTCCGCGGAACGGATGGTTGACGAAGCCGATGTTGTTGATGCCGTCGACGAACAGGCAGCAGGCGGACCAGTTGAGGTCCAGCCAATTCATGGTGGCGATTTCGAGGTGTCCGAACCAGCCGTGGAACCAGCCGGGTCCGGTGACTTGGAATTCGAGTTGGCTGATGGAGTGTCCGACGGACGCTTCTTCCTTGAATGCGAAGTCACCGGTCTGGGTTTCGGTGTGGGTGACCGTGTTGCCGGACTTGTCGCGCAACGCGACCGACGTCAACACCGGCATCCGGAACACCCGCAACACGTAGGTGGAGGTGAACGCGCCGTTGTGGGTGACGGTGATGGTGGTGACCCGTGACGACAGTGAGGTGCCCGAGCCCAGGCTGATGGTGTTCGACGCGGTGCCGCTGGTGAGAGCCTGGCTCGCGCCGCCGTTCACGCTGTAGCTGGCGGTCCCGCTGGTGAACGTGGCGTTGAGGGCGATCGACGAAGTGGAGTCGAGGGCGCGGATGTCGAAGGTGCCCGGTGCCGAGGAGATCTCTTGGCATTCGGTGGCCGTCGACGCGCAGGTGGCCCCGAGAGCGGGAATGGTGATCGACGA
>JAURHL010000316.1 GCA_030833305.1 Acidimicrobiales bacterium
TTGGCGTATCGACGTCGGTGGTTACCGGGCTAAGCGCAAAGAAGCCCTCAGCCGTTTCGTCAACCAGGTGGCTGACGAAGTGGTGGCATCGGGAACCGCCCGTGCTCTCGAGCCCATGCCCTCACCTGATCGCAAGGTGATTCATGATGCCCTGACCGGACGGACCGACATCGCCACTCATTCCGAGGGTGAAGATCCGTACCGGCGCGTGATCATTGCGCCGGCCGAGGCCCCGTCGGCCTGAGATCATCCCGACCGATGTCTGAACCATCGGACCGACAATTGACCGATTTGCTGGATGCGCTGGGTGAAGCCCAGCGCATCGGCATGTTGGGGCCCGGTTCCCTCGACCTGGCCATTCGGCGTGCCTGGGCGTTTGTGGACCGTTGCCCGAAAGAAGCCCGCAGCTTCGTTGACCTCGGTACCGGTGGCGGGCTGCCCGGTTTGGTCGTTGCGGTGGGGCGCCCCGACCTGTCAGGTCTTTTGGTGGATCGTCGAGCCAAACGCGTGGACCTCGTGACCCGACTGGTGGGACGTTTGGGATTGGCGGATCGGATCCGGACATGGGCCGGCGACGTGGTCGACCTACCCGTGGTCATGGACGACCGCTGGGACGTCGCCACGAGCCGGGGATTCGGCCCGCCGAGCTACACCGCGTCCCTGGCCGCCCCACTCCTTCGCCCCGGCGGAGCCCTTCTGGTGAGTGAGCCTCCAGAATCGACCGGCGAGCGCTGGCGCGACCCGACGGTCATCGAGGCCG
>JAURHL010000317.1 GCA_030833305.1 Acidimicrobiales bacterium
AGTCTCCGGACTCCGATGCGGCCCGTCCGATGGTCTTCGCGACCACGCTCCTCCTCATCTTCCTGGTCGTCTGCCTGAACCTCGGCGCGATCTGGATCCGCAACCGCCTCCGCGCCCGCTTCAAGGGCGCCTCCTTTTAAGAAACCAACCCCTCATGTCCCAGACCATGAACCCTCCTGCCTCCTCCCGCATCAAGGTCCGCCCCGCCGCCGAACGCGAAGGTCGCAAGGACTACATCAGCATCCGCGACTTCGGTTTCTGGTATGGCCAGAAGAAAGCCCTCGATGCCATCTCCCTCGACATCCCTGAGCGCCAGGTCGTCGCCTTCATCGGTCCGTCCGGTTGCGGCAAGTCCACGCTCCTGCGCAACCTGAACCGCATGAACGACCTCGTCGACGGCATCCGTCACGAGGGCGACATCACCATCAACGGACGCTCCATCTACGATCCTGGCTTGGAAGTCATCTCCCTCCGCCGCCGCGTGGGCATGGTGTTCCAGAAGTCCAACCCCTTCCCGAAATCCATCTTCGAGAACGTCGTCTACGCCCTCCGCGTGGTCGGCGTGCGCGACCGCGCCGTCCTCGAGGAGGCCTGCGAGACCTCCCTGCGCAAGGCCGCGCTCTGGGACGAGGTGAAGGACCGCCTCAACGACAGCGCCCTCGGCCTGTCCGGCGGCCAGATGCAGCGTCTCTGCATCGCCCGCGCGATCGCCAATCGTCCCGAGATCCTGCTGATGGACGAGCCTTGCTC
>JAURHL010000318.1 GCA_030833305.1 Acidimicrobiales bacterium
CAATGCCTCGGCCTCGACGCGCTCGTTGCCTGTGCGAGAGTAGGGCGGGCCGCTTGCTCCGATCGTCGGGGCGACGGAGCCGGGCATGGTGTGCTGCACGACCGCATGAGTCGTCCGGGTATCCCCGAGGTCGAAGTTGTTCAGCGTGTTACTGGCCTCGGCGGGAACCCAAGACTCGTCGTCGGTCGTGGACTGCGCCCGCTTGGACTTGCGGAAAGGCTGGAGGACGGCGGGAAACCTATTCTTCTCTGGCATCGTTTGGCCCTTTGCCAGCACCGCATCGAGCGTCTGACTCACTTGTCCTCCGTCCCACCAGCAGCCGCTTGTTCCAGCGCTGCCTTGAGCATCGGCGGCAACGCCTTGCCCCTTCTTTCGGCCCTTCGCAGTATCCCCTGACAGGCTTTCGGGCTCAAATAGAACCTTTGCGGCAGACTCCCAGCCTCCAGCACCGAGGCAAGCGACGACGAACACGCGGCGGCGCCGCTGTGGGACTCCGAAGTGTTGAGCGTCAAGCACCCGGTAGGCCCACCCATACCCGAGTTGCTCCAGCGCCCCGAGGAAGGAACCAAAGTCCCGTCCTCCATTCGATGACAGGACGCCGGGGACGTTTTCCCAAACCAACCATCTGGGCCGATACTGGCGAGCAATGGCAAGATAGGTGAGCATGAGGTTGCCACGCGGGTCATCCAATCCTTTTCTGAGGCCTGCGACGCTGAAGGACTGACAGGGTGTTCCTCCGACCA
>JAURHL010000319.1 GCA_030833305.1 Acidimicrobiales bacterium
AGTCCTCGGTGCGCTTGTCGGAGGGCGTCGTGAACATCTGAGACGTCAGGCCCGACTCGATCAACCGTCCCGGCCCGCCGTCGGCAAGGAAAAAGGCGCAGTGGTCGGAGACGCGGGCAGCCTGCTGCATGTTGTGGGTCACGATCACGATGGTCATCGACCTGGAAAGCTCACCGATCGTTTCCTCGATACGCAGCGTGCTGCCCGGGTCGAGTGCCGAACATGGTTCGTCCATCAACAGAACCTCGGGATTCACGGCAAGTGCACGGGCGATGCACAGACGCTGCTGCTGACCACCCGACAGCGACCCTCCCTTTGACCCGAGGCGATCCTTGACTTCCTTCCACAAACCGGCGCGCGTCAGACAATCCTCGATGACCTCATCGCGATTCGACACCTTCAACTTCGCCAACTTCACGCCGGCCACAACGTTCTCGGCAATTGTCATCGCGGGGAACGGGTTCGGCTTCTGGAACACCATGCCGATCTTCAAACGAATTTCCGCTGGGTTGACCGAGGGGTCATAAATGTCGCCGTCGTGCAGCAAAACCTCTCCGGCCATCGCCGCCTTCGGGATGAACTCGTGCATGCGATTCAAAATGCGCAGGAAGGTTGACTTGCCACAACCCGACGGACCGATGAGACCGGTCACAGTGTTCTGTGGAAAGAACAGGTTGATGTCCTCGAGCGCATGGTGCTTGTCGAACCACGCATGGATGCCTTTTGCCT
>JAURHL010000031.1 GCA_030833305.1 Acidimicrobiales bacterium
ACCCAGGGTCGTGGTTACTGCCCACAGGCCGACTGGGATGCGCTCGACACCACCCCGTTGGCTGCCGAGATGAACGCGTTGTTCGTCCTGCGAAACGGGCCACGCGTCTGGTTGGTCGATTCGGTCGTGAAGACCGACATCGACGCGTCGGAACGCCGCACCTTCGGAAACCTCGAGATGAACCGACTCGCCGTCGTCGACATCGCGGACCCCAGCACGGTCGGTCGGCCGTACACGTGGCAGGAAGTGGACCGGCGCAGCGTGTTCACATTCGCGGCGGGCTCGACCGAGTTCTTCCTCACCGATCCGGACGGGAATCGATACGTGATGCAGGCCTTCAGCCAGCAGCTCGATCCGAACGTCGACGAAGCATCGTTGTCGACCCTCGGCGAGCGATTGGCCTTGCCCTCTGGCTGGACGTATTCCGTCGAGGTGATCGACGAGGATCTCGTCGTCGACACCATGAGCATCAAGGCGCGCGTGCTGCAGGACGAATTCCAGAACAGTTACTCCTGGATCCCCACATCCTGAGCGGGACGAACACAACTGAGTGGAGCTAAAGGGAATTGAACCCTTGACCTCTTCCATGCCATGGAAGCGCTCTGCCAACTGAGCTATAGCCCCGGAACGGGATGCCGAAACGATACCGTCCCCGCGGCAACTCCCCAAACGCGCGTCAGTCGTTCGCGGGGGCTTTCCAGTCCACGCGCGGAGCGTCCTTGTACAAACGCTCGATCTCGTAAAACTGACGCATTTCCTCCAGGAACACGTGAACGACCACGTCGCCGTAGTCCAACAGCACCCACTGCTGCTCGCGGTGACCTTCGGTGCGCCCCGGCGATCGCCCGCATTCGGCCTTCACCCGCTCCTCGATCTCGTCGGCGATGGCCCGCACGAGTCGGCGGTTCGACGCCCCGGTGACCACGAACAATTCGGTGATGGTCAGCACTTGGCCGACCTCCAGCACGATGGTGTCGGTGCCCTGCTTGTCGTCGGCCGCTCGGGCCGCCACCAGCGCCAGTTCGACACTGGCGTCGCGACCGGTGGGTGAATCGGGTGTCATGCAGGGGTCGTCTCTGTTGGCGACGTCGCGACGGAATCGACCGTCAGGTCATCGGGGTCGATGTTGGGATCAGGACGTGAGCCGTTCTGCAGGAAGTCGATGAAGTTGGAACCGAGCACGATCTGGACGTCGATTCCTTCCACTCGCTCGCTGGCGGCCTCGAAGGCGATCTCCCCGAACAGCGTCGTGAGCGGCTCGGACATGGCCCGCTCCACCTCGTCGCTGTAATAGATGGTGGTCGTCGCCGGCACCTCGACGTCGACCGACCTCACCAGAATCACGTTCGTGCCCATGTACAGCAGGCGGAAGGTGGCTTCTTGAATGACGGTCGAGTCGGCGAACGGGCTGTCGATCTGCACGCTGAGAGTCGGGTACACCGGCACCATGGCGCTCGGCGCGGCGCTGGCCATGACCATCACCACTTCACCGAGGTTGTAGCCATATACGTCGATGTCCAAGGGGTTCTTCTCGGCATCGGTGATTCGTTGTGCACCCACCTGCCACACACGGATCGGCCCCGCCAGGAGCGCCGACATCAACGTCGCGACATCGGGCGGTGTTTGAGCACCGACGTCGGGAATCACCGCGGCGGGCGTGGCCCCAAGGGCACCGGCCCCCACGGCGGTGGCGATGGCGTCCCACGTGGCCTTCACCGGGGCGAGCCGGGTCTCCTCAGGCTTGTCGGCGTCGCGGGCGGCCAGGATCGCCGTGGCGTCGATCGGCGTGAACGTGTTCGGACCCGCCACCCCGACGACACGGGTGCTCTCACCTTCGGTGTCGGTGACATCGGAGGCGAAGGTGGGCGTGATGGTCCCGGCACGTGCGATCAGTTCGGCCGTGCCGTCGACGCCGCTCACCGACACCAAGTCGATCTGGCTGTTCGTCATGTCCTCGACGGCCTTCTTCAATGCGTCCGGGCCGTCGCTTCCGTAGACGTCCGCCAACCGCTTCGGCTCACCATCGGGCTGTCCGCCGACCGAAGCGCCAACGGGCAA
Source organism: Acidimicrobiales bacterium (assembly GCA_030833305.1). Classification (GTDB taxonomy): domain Bacteria; phylum Actinomycetota; class Acidimicrobiia; order Acidimicrobiales; family Ilumatobacteraceae; genus Casp-actino8. Next base: position 2,059 of record JAURHL010000031.1, read on the forward strand.
CAACATCACGGTGCCGCCCGCGCCGGTGGGAGTGAGAGCCACAACGGCGAGTGACGCGAGGAAGTTCTGCTCGTCGGTGACCCCGATCACCGCGGTTGGCGTGGTGGGCAAGGTGCGCGAGGGAAGAGTGACGACCTCTTGGGCGGCCTTGGAGTCGCGTACCGCACGCCACGCCACGACGACCGAGGCCGGGAGAAGGAGCAACACAACCAGGGAGGAAACCAGCACCACGAGCGTGCGCCGGCGACGTATCTCGGCCAACGACGTCATGAGGGCGAACCAGCCAGCGAGCCGTACAACGTGCGTTCACGGATCACCTCGAGCACCGGGAGAGTGATCAGGTAATCGAGCGGTCGTCCGTCGACGAAACGCGAGCGCAGGTCCGTGCTCGACACCTCCAGTCGGGGGACTTCCACCCGAACCCAGTCGATCCCCTCAGGGAGCACGACCGGCGTGCCGGGCCGATCCACCACGACGATGCGCGACCTGTCGAGAACGTCGCGGAACCGTTCCCACGTGGGCAAGCCGGCGGCGGCGTCATCGCCCACGATGGTGAAGAATTCCGCACCGGGGTGGTCCTCGGCCAGAGCACCCAGGGTGTCGGCCGTGTAACTGGCCCCACCCCGGTCGATCTCGGTTCGTCCAGCCACCAGGCCGGGTACTCCCCGGACCGCCGCTTCGACCATGACCAGACGATCCTCGGCCGGGGTGATCCGCCGGGAACCCTTCTTCCGGCACGGCACGTTGGCCACCATCAGGATCACCTGATCGAGATCGAGCGCGTGCATCACGTTGACCGCGGTGACCAAATGGCCCACATGTGGTGGATCAAAGGTGCCGCCGAAAAGCCCGATACGCAGGACTTTTCCAGTCTTTTGGGGAACGGCGGGCGATGACACTTCTGTCAGTCTACGGGGGGCTTTGACCGACCCGCCCGACGGGTGCCGACGGCGACTGGGCCGGGAGGCTCGCCCACGAAGTCTCAAGATTTCCTCAAGTTGGCGGCGATTCCTCCCGAAAGACCACACACGGACCGACAACCCCGTCGTTCCCCGCATCGTCGAAGGAATTCGGTGATGCAGACAGTACGACGAGTTGATAACTTGTTGGTCTCCCTTTCGGACCCCCCAGGCCCGAAGCGTCGGTCCCCCCGGCCCGATCATCACGGAGCCAAGCCGATACACCCCCACAAACGACTTCTTTCCTGCGCCCTCGCGTCGCCTTCACCTCGAAGAGACGTGTGACGTCAGGCGGGAAGATTTCGAGCAGCAGAACAGTTGAGAAGAAGAACAATGAACGACTCCATCGGTATCTACCTGAATGACATCGGCAAGGTCCCCTTGCTCACCGCCGAAGACGAGCGGGTGCTGTCGCGCGCCATCGAGAAGGGCCGCGAAGCCGCCGCCAAGCTCGCCGCCGGCGAGAAGACCGCCGCCGTGAAGCGCGACATCCGCGAGGCCGCCAAGGCCAAGGATCGCTTCATCCGGGCGAACCTCCGGCTGGTGGTGTCGATCGCACGCCGCTATCCCCTGCCCCAGGGCATGGACCTCCTCGACCTCATTCAGGAAGGCAACCTCGGACTCGAGCATGCTGTCGACAAGTTCGACTGGCGCCGTGGCTTCAAGTTCTCGACCTACGCCACGTTCTGGATTCGTCAGGCCATCGGTCGCGCTCTCGATCAGAAGGCCAGTCTCATTCGTATCCCCGGCGATCGTTCGGCCAGCCTGCGTGCCGCGTTGCGTCAGGCCAGTGGCGACGGCGAAACCCTCGACATGACCAACGCCGAACTGCATCGCCTCACCACCCCGGTGTCGCTCGACAAGACCATCGGTGACGACGGCGACGCCACCCTCGGCGACCTCATGGCCAACGGTGACCCCACCCCCGAGGATCACATCATCGCTCAGGGTGAGACCGATCAACTGAACCAGTTGCTCGACACCCTCGATGCTCGGGCCCGGTACGCCGTGGAAGCCCGCTTCGGGCTGATCGACGGTGAGCGCAAGAGCTTCCGTGAAGTCGGCGAGAAGTTGGGTGTCACCGCCGAGGCCGCTCGCCGTTTGGTGTCGCGCGCCGTGGCCGGACTGAAGGAAGAAGCCGAAGACATCTTCGTCGCCTGACCCGCGAACCGAATTCCCGTGACCCGCGTGGTCACGTCGCCAAAACGACCCGATGGCTTTTCGCCTCGGGTCGTTAGGCTTTTTTCATGGCCTCTGCCTGGACCCCAACATCGTGGCAATCGTTTCCCGCCGCGCAGCAGCCCACGTGGCCCGACCAAGGTGCGCTCGACCGCGCCCTGAAGCAGATCGCCTCCTATCCCCCGTTGGTCTTCGCCGGCGAAGCTCGCTCCTTGCAGGCCGGTTTGGCCCAGGTGTGCGCCGGCAACGCGTTCTTGCTGCAGGCCGGTGATTGTGCAGAGAGCTTCGACGATTTCTCGGCGAACAACATCCGCGAGAAGTTGCGCGTGATCTTGCAGATGGCCGTCGTGCTCACCTACAGCCTCGGGGTGCCCACCATCAAGGTCGGCCGTATGGCCGGTCAGTTCGCCAAGCCGCGCAGCAGTGACACCGAGAAGATCGGCGATCTCGAGATTCCGTCGTTCCGCGGACACATCGTGAACGATCCCGCTCCCACCGAGGGGGCCCGAATCCCCGACCCGGATCGCCTCGTGCAGGCGTACCACCAATCGGCCTCCACGCTCAATCTCGTGCGCGCCTTCGTGAAGGGCGGCTTCGCCGATCTGTCACGGGTCCACGCCTGGACCCAGGAGTTCGTGGGGTCCAGCCCCGAGGGTCAGCGCTACGAACAGTTGGCCACCGAGATCGAACGGGCGTTGCGTTTCATGCGTGCGTGCGGCGTCGACACCGAGAACACCGCCACCCTCCACGAGGCCGACGTGTACACCAGTCACGAAGCGTTGTTGCTGGGCTACGAGGAGGCGCTCACGCGTCAGGACTCGCTGACCGGCCAGTGGTACGACTGTTCGGCCCACATGCTCTGGATCGGCGAGCGCACCCGCCAGATGGACGGTGCCCACATCGAGTTCCTCCGCGGTGTCGGCAATCCCCTCGGCTGCAAGATCGGACCGTCGACCACCGTCGACTTCGTCCTCGAGTTGTGCCAGGCGCTGAACCCCGCGCGGGTGCCCGGTCGACTCACGTTGATCAGTCGTATGGGTGCCGACAAGGTGGAAGACGCGTTGCGTCCGTTGTTGCGCGCGGTCCGCGACTCCGGGCATCCCGTGGTGTGGGCCTGCGACCCGATGCACGGCAACACGTTCACCTCGGTGGGCGGTCGCAAGACCCGTCACTTCGACGACATCATCCGTGAGATCGCCGGTTTCGTGAACGCCCATCGTTTGGAGGGCACGTGGCCCGGTGGCATCCACGTCGAACTGACCGGCGACAACGTCACCGAGTGCCTCGGCGGAGCCGACGATCTGACCGACGCCGACCTCGATGATCGCTACCAGACAGTGTGCGACCCGCGTTTGAACGCCCGCCAAGGATTGGACCTGGCGTTCGGGGTGGCCGAACTGATTCGTTCGTCCGGCTTCGCCTGATTCGATGACCGCCAACGATCGTTCGGACGACGTCCTCGCGGTCATCGACACGTGGCCGGTGCCGCACGCGGCCGCCGCTCGTGTTCACGGAACGTCGATCATCACGCACGGGGACACTTCGTGCGGCTTTCGCCTGGCCAGCATCTCCAAGGTGATCACGGCCTGGGCGTGTCTGATCGCCGTGGAGGAAGGCTCGGTCACCCTGGACGACCCCGTCGGACCACCGGGCGCGACACTGCGACACTGCCTGGCTCATGCCGCCGGCTACGGCTTCGACACCGCGAACACCATCGTCGGGGTGGGTAAGCGTCGCGTGTACTCGAACACCGGCATCGAACGCGCGGCTCGACACGTCGCCGAAGGAACGGGAATCACGTTCGCCGACTACGTGCGCGAAGCGATCTTCGAACCTTTGAGCATGTCCGACAGCACGGCGAAGTCGTCCCCCGCGTTCGGGATGTGGAGCACCGTCGACGACCTCGTTCGTTTCGTTCTCGAAATGATGAGTCCCACGTTGATCACCTCCGACACGGCATCGCTGATCTCCACGATCCAGTTCCCCGAACTCGGCGGTGTGATTCCCGGTCTCGGCTCGTTCACGCCGAACCCGTGGGGTCTCGGGACCGAGATTCGGGGACACAAAACGCCGCATTGGACGGGTGTCACCAACTCGGAGCACACCTACGGTCACTTCGGCGGTTCGGGAACGATGATGTGGATCGATCCCGCGATCGACACCGCGTTGATCGCCCTCACCGATCGGAACTTCGACGAGTGGTCCGAGCAGGCACTGGAGCAGTGGCGTAGCCTGAGTGACGCGGTCGTCGCATCCGTTCGCTGACGCGCGCCCTCGATCCCGCATCTGACCCCTCTCCCGACGCATGCCCTCCACCCGCACGACCGAACGCATCCTGCTGGGTGCCGCGTTCATCTTGTCGGCGAGCAACAGCCTGGTGTTCGCCCTCATGGGAAACCTGCAGGACGAGTACGGGTTCACCGACGCCGGCCTCGGCTTCATCGCCGCGGCCGCCTTCTTGTCGTCGTTCCTGATGATGGTGTTGGTGGCTCCGCTCGCCGATCGGGGACATGCCAAGTTGCTCCTCATCGTCGGGACATTGCTGGCCATCGTGGCCAATCTGGTGTTCGCGTCGGGTTCGTCGCTCTGGGTGTTCGTTCTGGCCCGGGCCATCGGAGGAATGTCGACCGGTTGCTTCATGCCTCCCGCCTACGCGTTGATGGCGTCGCTCTCGACCAGCGGAACGTCGGAACGCATGGGAGCGATGCGCGGAATCGAGTTGGCCGGTTTCGTCACCGGGCCCGTCATCGGTGGATTTCTCGTCGGTCCGCTCGGATTGCGTTGGCCCTTCGTGCTGTTCGCGTCCACGGCGGCCATCGCGACCCTCATCGTCTCGACGCAACACCTTCCGACGCTCGTGCGAACGACCGAGTCGAGCCGTCTGGCCTTCGGCTTGTTGCGAAATCGGTCGGTGTTGGTGCCGATCCTTTTCCTCGTCGCCATCGCGCTGCCGGTGGGCATCTACGACAGTTTGTGGGATCGATTCCTCACCGACATCGGAGCCAGCGACATGGTGGTGGGGCTGAGTCTGGCCGCCTACGCCGCTCCGTTCGTCCTTCTCTCCCGATTCGGTGGGCGATTGGCCGATCGCACGAATCGGGTTCGCGTGGCCTTCGTGTCGTTGCTCTTCATCGCGCCGTTGACCGCGACCTACGGATTGTTCACGGTGCCCCTGATTCCCATCATGTTCGGGGTGGTCGAAGCCAGTTTCCAAGCTGCCGCCCAGCCCGCGGCCAGTGGAATGTTGGCCGCCGGGGCACCCCCGGGACGCGCGAGCGCCGCGCAAGGCCTCGCGGGTGCGTGCAACCAACTGATCGCCGCCGCCGTGGCCATGTTGGCCACATGGGGGTACGGACACTTCTCGGCGCGCACCATCTTCGGTGCGGCCGGACTCGGTCTGCTGATGATCGGGTTGTTCGCGCGCTTTCTCGCGCGCAAGTTGCCCGAACCGGTTCTCAGCTGAGACGTTCGACGATCATGGCCAGGCCCTGGCCACCGCCGACGCACATGGTCTCGAGACCGAACGTTTTGTCGGTCTCCTGCAGACCGTGGATGAGGGTGGTCATGATGCGCGCACCCGTCATACCGAAGGGGTGACCGAGGGCGATGGCGCCGCCGTGCACGTTCAGCTTGTCCCACGAGATGCCGAGGTGCTTGGCCGACGGGATGACCTGGGCGGCGAACGCCTCGTTGATCTCGACCAGGTCGATCTGATCGATGGTCATGCCGGCGCGCTTCAACGCCTGACGGCTGGCCTCGATGGGGCCGAGACCCATGATCTCGGGGTTCAGCGCGGAGACGCCACTCGACACCACGCGAGCCAGCGGGGTGAGACCCAACTGCTTGGCCTTGGTGTCGCTCATCACCATCACGGCCGCCGCACCGTCGTTCAACGGACAGGCGTTGCCGGCGGTGATCTGTCCGTCGGGTCGGAAGGCCGGCTTCAACGACGCCAAACCCTCGAGGGTCGTTCCCTCACGCGGGCAGTCGTCCTTGCTGACGACAGTGCCGTCGGGAAGCGTGAGCGGAGTGATCTCTGCTTCGAAGAAGCCGTTGGCCACGTTCGCGCTGGCGCGGTCCTGGCTCAACTTGGCGAACGCGTCCATCTCTTCACGGGTGACCCCTTCGACCTCGCGCACGTTCTCGGCGGTCTGACCCATGGCGATGTACGCGTCGGACAGACCGGAGGGCGGGGTCCAGGTGGGCTGACCGCCACCGGAACGCAACTTCGAACGCTCACCGGGCCCCTGGAAGATGGGGTTCGGCGCGGTGTCGGAGGCACCCGATCCGTAGCGGCTGACGGTCTCCACACCGGCAGCGATGAAACAATCACCCTCGCCGGCCTTGATGGCGTGGGCGGCCATACGAATGGTCTGCAGCGACGACGAGCAGTACCGATTCACCACGACACCGGGCGCCTCGGGGATGCCGGCCAACAGCGCGACGATACGGCCGAGGTTGAAACCGGCCTCTCCGGCGGGCTGGCCCACACCGATGATGAGGTCCTCGATGTCGGAGCCCTTCACCTGGGGCACCTTGTCTATCAGGGCTCGCACGATCTGAGCGGCCATGTCGTCGGTGCGCAACGTGGTGAGTGAGCCCTTGTGGGCACGACCGATGGGGCTACGGGCGGTGGCAACGATGACTGCTTCGGGCATGACGACTCCAGGGATTCGGGCACGCGAGGTGCGATCCCCGAATCGTAGTCATCACGCGCCAACGGAGGCGCAAACGTCGCAGAATTCAGGCCGTCACGTTCGTCAGGTGCGACGTGTCGTTGAAGCCCACCAGCGCCGACCCGCGCGCCGACAATTCGATGCGACACATCGACGCCGGATCGAGCCGAGTTCGCCAGGCCACCCCGGAATCCACACCGAGCGCCAACGTGACGGCGGCCTTGATCGGCGACACGTGGCTGACCACGATCACCGTCCGCGCCCCGAGTTCGAGCACCCGATTCATCGCGTCGCGAACCCGGCCCTCCACGTCGACCAGCGACTCCCCACCGGGGGGACGGAAGTTCGGATCAGCCCGCCAATGCGACCACGTCGTCGGCTCGATCTCCGATTGGTGCAGTCCGTCGAACGTTCCGTAGTCCAGTTCGATCCAGTCCGCGTCGACGATCGTCTCGATGGAGCGCCCGGACACTGCGACGATCTCGCGGGCCGTCTCCGTGGCGCGCGACAACGGACTGTGCACCACCACCGCACCGTCGCAGACGTCGGACGACAGCGCACATCCGACAGCTACGGCTTGGCGACGACCGACATCGTCGAGCGGGTTGTCGATGCGTCCCTGGATGCGGCCGGCGGCATTGAACGCCGTGCGACCGTGGCGGACCAGAACGAGGCGAACGGCGTCACTCATGAAGTGTTCCGCCGCGAACGAAATCCCGACGACGCGCCGGGTCGGACAAACCGAATCGTCTCCAAAGATGCGCGCAGAGGAGAAGCCCGGCGATCTCGAAAGCCGCGTTGAGCCATCCACGTTCGACGACCGGAAGTCGGGCACCGTCGAAAGACACGCCCGTCACCGGCCACCAGAACACCTTGGTCGAGCTGAACGCTCCGTCGAAGATGAGATGCAGAAAGGTCCCGATGGGGATGGCCAGCAGTCGTCGCCGAATCGGTTTGCGCCCGGTGGTCGCGACCATGACCACGACGAGAATCGCCACGCTGCCGGTGATCGAGTGCAGCGCCCGTGCCCCACCCCAGATTCCGTCGATCACGTCGGGCAGCAGGACGCCGAGGATCAGAAGTCGGTGGTCGAATCGCGAATCACGGAAGACGAACCAGACCGAGAGAACCGCGGTACCGATGAACCAGAAGATCACGCTCCTACCGTAGGAGCAAGCGGGTGCAATTGGGACATTCGGCGAACTGATCGGCGGGTAGTCGCTTGATGGCATCCAACTCGCTGGCGGAAATGTCCATGTGGCAACCGCCGCACACGCCGTGCTTGATCTCGGCGATGGCCACGCCGGCGTGATTCGCGCGCAAACGCTCGTACGTGGCCAGGTCCGACGCGTCGATCGACGCGATCAGATCGGCTCGCGCGACCGACAACTCCGCGATGACCCGATCGGCTTCCTTCTCGGCATCACGCAACGTGGCCTCGGCCGCCGCCAACTCCCGCGCGGCCTCGGCACCGGCGGCCCGAGTTTCGCCGAGTGCGGCATCGGCGGCACTCGACGCGTCCAGCATCGCGAGCCCTCGCTCGTCGGCGGCCTCACGTTCGATCATCAGATTCTTCATCTCGTGTTGCAGTGCTTCGGCTTCTCGCGGGGCGATCACCGACTTCAACTGCTTCTCCAGCCTCGCCAGATGGGTCCCGATCTCGGCGTCACGCTTCTCGATTCCCGCCAATTCGGATTCCAGGGTTCCTTGCTCGCGCAACAGATCCCCGATACGAGCCCGCAACGTCGCCAACTTCCCGGCCGCGGACTCCTGGACCGCCACCTCGGGAAGATTCGCCCGCGCGTGACGGGCCTGATCCATGGCCGTGTCGAGACGTTGCACATCCAAAAGGGCCCGTAGATCCATCGACTGACTGTGCCACGTGCCGGCACGGACCACAAGACACTCGGCTCAGGGACAAGCCGCGAATGTGTACTCGTCGACCGGCAACGTGGGTAGCGGCCAGGTGGGATCGACCTGACCACGCGGAATCGTGGTGTTGATGTCGGTGATGACACCCGGCTGCGCGACGATCGTGGTGGTGGTCGACGTGGTGGTGGTCGACGTGGTGGTGGTCGGCGCCACGGTGGTGGACGCGGTCGGATCGGTCGGCGTGGTCGAGGCCGTCGGGATCGTGGGAACCGTCACCGGCGCCGGGCAGTCGGACTCCGGGAGATACAAACGCATCGGCTCGCGCGGATTCGCGGGTGGTGTCGGGAACAAAGTGGCCGGCTTACCGAACAACGCTCCATCCATCGTGGCCTTCCAGATGCGTGCGGGGAACGTTCCGCCGATCACCCGATCCACACCCGCGGCGACGAACTCGGGAATGTCGTTCATCGGAAGATACAGATCGGGGTGCCCCACCCACACCGCGGTGGAGAGCTCGGGCGTGAAGCCGACCATCCACGCGTTGGTGTTGTTGTCCTGGGTGCCGGTCTTGCCCGCGGCCACTCGACCTTCCAACTGCGAGCGTCGTGCCGTGCCGGTGACGAGCACCCCTTCAAGAATGCTCACCGTGCGCGCGTTGACTTCGGGAGTGAGCACCTGGACACCGGTGTCAACATGCTGGTACAGAACTCCGTCCGGCCCCTCGATGCGTTCGATGTAGTACGGCTGCATGTGCAGTCCGCCATTGGCCAGCGTCTGCGCCCCGGACGCCATGTCGAGCGGGCTCATCTCGTTGGCGCCGGTGGCGAAACTGGCGTAGGGCCGCAACGGAGCACGTTCCTCCGGGTTGCGCCCCGGGTACAAGTACAGATTGTTCGCCATTCGGTACGTGGTGTCGACCACGCGGTCCAATCCGACGATCTGCGAGAGTCGGGCGTAGGCACAGTTGATCGAGGCCCAGGTCATCTCGGACAACGTGCCCACCGGACGACTGACACCATCGGTGGCCACGAACGGATTGTCGGGATCGTCCGGGTTGGGCAATGTGCACGGCATCGTGCCGTCGATGAGGTCGTCGCCCTGTGCGCCGGCGGCGATGGCCGCGGCCAGAATGAAAATCTTGATGCTGGAGCCGGTCTGACGGGGCGCCAACGCCATGTTCACCTCGTTACGACCGGCGACGAAAGGCTTGGCACCCACCATGGCGCGCACCGCGCCGGTCTTGCTGTCGAGCGACACGATGGCCGTGTCGATGCCGGCGGTGTTGCTCGGCAATTGCTCTATTCGGGCCTTCTCCGCGGCCTCCTGGGCGACGGGGTCGAGGGTGGTGTAGATGCGCAAACCCCCGCGGAAGAGTTTGTTGTAGCGCTCCTGATAGGTGTCGCCGAGCAGGTTGCTCTTGTTCAACAGATACGACTTCACCTCTTCGCTGAAATGCGTGCGGGCGATCTTTTCCTCTTTGATCTGCTTCACGACCTCGGGCAACTGCCAACTGCCCGCGCAACGTGCTTCGGCGATCGGGTCATCGGAGTCGATCAGACAGAACTTGATCTCCTCGGCGGTCGTGGCGTCCATGAGACGTTCCTCCACCACCGCGTCGAGCGCCTGACCGAAGCGCCGACGACTCTGCTGGGGGTGCCGGATGGGGTCGTAGGCCGACGGTGCTTGGATCAAACCGGCCAAGAACGCCCCCTCGATCAATGTGAGCGCGCCGACGCGCTTGCCGAAATACACCTCGGATGCCGCCTGGATGCCGTAGGTGTTGTTGCCGAAGAAGACGGTGTTCAGGTAGCGCTCGAGGATCTCGTCCTTGGTCAGGCGCTTCTCCAGTCGTAGTGCGTCGATGATCTGCAGGATCTTCGTGCGTCCGTCCGAGATCGAGCCACCGAGGAACTCATTCTTGGCCACCTGTTGGGTGATGGTCGACGCCCCCTGACGGGCTCCACCCTCGAAGTTCGACAGAGTGGCTCGGAACAGACCACGCACGTTCACTCCGTGGTGGTTGTAGAACTCGCGATCCTCCACCGCCAGGATGGCGGCGATCACGTCGGCGGGGATCTCCGAGAGCGCGACCGGCTGACTGTTCTCCAGTTCGTACGCGGCGATCTCGTTCCCCTGCGAGTCGTACACGTAGGTGCGTTGGGCGATGCTCTCCCATTCGGGGAGGCTGATGGCGCCCTCCTCATGGGCGTTCACGATGTTCCACAGTCGCGGAGCGACACCCACCACGAGACTGGACACGATCAATGCTCCGGCGACCACGATCACGCCGAGTCGCACCCACCACGTCAGGAGTCTCACAACGATTCAACGGTACTGGGCGGCCCGACCGACGACCGGTCACCCCGAATCGGCTACTTTCGTCGCATGTCGTCGTCTCCCCGCCCGTTTCGTTTCGGTGTTCAAGCCCGCAGTATCCAGAGTCGCACCGAGTGGACCGAGTTGGCTCGGCGCGTCGAGGCCACGGGTTTCTCGTGTCTCACGATGCCCGATCACTTCGACGACCAATTGGCCCCCGTCCCGGCGTTGATGACGGCGGCGAACGTCACCACCGACCTGCGCATCGGAGCGCTCGTGTGGGACAACGACTACAAGCACCCGCTCGTGTTGGCCAAAGAACTGGCCACCATGGACGTGCTCTCCGACGGCCGGGTCGAGATCGGTTTGGGAGCCGGATGGATGATCAGTGACTACGAGCAATCGGGTATGCCCTACGACAGCGCCAAAGTCCGAATCGATCGGTTCGTCGAGGGTCTCCACGTGATTCGCGGACTGATGTCCGACGGCCCGTTCTCGTACACCGGCCAGCACTACACGATCACCAACCACAACGGCACCCCCAAGCCCGTGCAGGCTCCGTGCCCGCCGGTGCTGATCGGCGGAGGCGGCAAGCGGGTTCTGAGCATCGCGGCCCGCGAGGCCGACATCGTCGGCATCAACGGCACGCTCACGGCCGGCGTCATCGGCGTGGAGGCAGTGAGCACCATGACGGCGGCCGAGGTGGACAAGAAGGTGGACATCGTGGCCGAGGCGGGGGCGCACCGCCTCGCCGACATCGAGATGAACATCCGGGCGTTCCTCGTGAACATCTCCCCCGACGCCACGGCGGCCGCGGCCGCCATCGCGTCGATGTTGAAAGTCGAGCCCAAGATGGTCGAGGACACTCCGTTCGCTCTGGTCGGACCCACCGACAAGCTCATCGAGGACCTACTGGCCCGTCGCGAGCGGTGGGGTTTCTCCTACGTGATCGTCGGGTCCGACGACGTCGACGGCTTCGCCCCGGTGGTGGCCGCTCTCGCCGGTAAGTAGATCATGGTCGCGGGTCGACCGACTTCGGTCGCGCTGTGTGGCGCCGGAATGATCGCGGGTGCACACGCGTTGGCGGCACGCGAGGCGGGCGCGTCCGTCGTGGCGGTCGCTTCGCGATCGGAGCAGTCGCGCGCCAAGTTGGCCGGCGATCTCGGCGCTCACGCGGTCGACTACGCCCGACTCCCCGCCGGAGCCGACATCGTGGTGGTGGCCACTCCACCGGCCCAACATTTCGATCACGCGTGTCACGCGTTGGAGCGCGGCGCCGCGGTGTTGCTGGAGAAGCCTCTCGTGCTCACGTTGAACGAAGCCGACCGATTGGTGGACCTGGCCCACCGACACGGCGATCGACTGCTCTACGCCGAGAACCTCGCCTACGCCCCCATCACCCACGCCATCATCGGGCTCGTGGCGCGCATCGTCGCCGACGGATCGCCCGTC
>JAURHL010000320.1 GCA_030833305.1 Acidimicrobiales bacterium
CGTTCCTCTTCATGATCCGGTTCGATTGGCCGAACAGGTCGCCACCCTCGACCTGGCGAGCGGTGGTCGGTTCACCTTCGTCGCGGGACTCGGATACAAGACCGAGGAATTCGAGATGGCGGGAGTCGACCGTCGACAACGTGGCGTACTCACCGAGGAGTACCTCGGGCTCCTTCGCACCGCATGGAGGGGTGAACCGTTCGAGTGGCGAGGTCGCAGGATCGTCGTCACTCCGGTACCGACCAGTCCACCGGAGATGTTGATGTGGGCCGGTGGATCGGTGCGCGCGTCCGCGGCGCGTGCTGCACGAATGCGACTTCCATTCTTCGCCATGTCGACCGATCCTTCGCTCGGTGTCGCGTATCGCGAGGAATGCGAGAAGGTCGGGTACGACACTGGATTCTTCATGTTCCCGAACGGGCCCTCGTTCACGTTCGTCTCCGAAGATCCCGAACGAACTTGGGCCGAGATCGAACGCTACGCGTTGTACGACGCCGTCTCCTACAACGGTTGGCAATCGGGTGCGCACGACAATGCCGTCGCGCTCGATGCGACCACCGTCGATGGTCTCAGGTCATCAGGCATGTGGCAGGTCGTCACGCCCGACGAATGTGTCGATCTCGCGCGGAGGACGGGGAGCATCGCGCTCCATCCCCTCATGGGTGGCATACCCACCGAGATGGGATGGGACTGTCTTCGCCTCTACGTCGACGACGTGATGCC
>JAURHL010000321.1 GCA_030833305.1 Acidimicrobiales bacterium
CTTCCTCTGCGTCCAGCTTGCTGGTTTCGCAGATCAAGGCCGGCATGCCGCGCATGCCTTGGTAAATCTGGCTCACTTTAATTTCTCCAAGCACCTTCTCCCCGTGTTCAGCGAGAAAGGCTTTGATTTCCGCTTGCGCGGCAGGAATTTTCGAAGCAAAATGCTCTTGAATACGATCCATCAGAAGGGTTATTTGAAGTTTTTACCGTTAAAAACGGCGGTATCGCCCAGCATTTCTTCAATGCGGAGCAATTGGTTGTATTTAGCCATGCGATCCGAGCGTGAGGCGGAACCCGTTTTGATTTGGCCCGTGTTCAAGGCCACGGCCAAATCCGCGATCGTCGAATCCTCGGTTTCGCCAGAGCGGTGGCTCATGATGCATGTCATGCCATTGCGCTGAGCTTTCTGGACCGTGGTAACGGTCTCGGTCAAGGTGCCAATTTGATTGACTTTAATCAAAATGGAATTGGCTGATCCCTCGCGGATGCCACGCTCTACGCGCTTCACATTCGTCACGAACAAATCATCCCCCACCAACTGGGTGGTATGACCAATCGAGGCGTTCAAAGCGGCCCAACCTGCCCAATCGTCTTCGGCCAAGCCGTCTTCGATGGACAAAATGGGATACTTCTTGGACCAATCGGTCCAATATGCAACGACCTCATCCGTGGTCATGGATTTCTTGGAGCTCTTATGGAAGGTGTACAGCCCGGTTTT
>JAURHL010000322.1 GCA_030833305.1 Acidimicrobiales bacterium
ATGCCAGTTATTTAGTCGGCGATAAATCGAGCGGTCTTGCAGTTGTTGTTGACCCACAGCGCGACATCGCGCAATATCTAGATGATGCACGCGCGAACAACTTGAAGATCACAAAAGTAATTGAGACACACTTTCACGCCGACTTTTTGTCGGGACACCTCGAACTTGCTGCTGCGACTGGCGCCACGATTGTTTATGGTGCGGCTGCCGCTGGTCGAGTCGATTTTGCAATTGAGACTTATCGGCACGGCGAACATATTTCGCTTGGTGCTGTTGATCTTGAAATTCTTGAAACCCCGGGCCACACGCCAGAGTCGATCAGCGTCGTAGTTCGCGATGGCTCGCCGACTGCTGAACCTCATGCTGTGCTCACTGGCGACACGTTGTTCATCGGCGACGTTGGTCGCCCCGACTTGTTGGCAACAGTTGGCGTGTCGGCAGATTCTCTGGCTCGCGCGCTTTATGACTCGCTGCACAACAAGTTGTTGAAACTGCCTGATGCGACGAAGGTCTACCCTGCTCACGGGGCTGGGTCGTCGTGCGGCCGAAATTTATCCACTGAAACTGTTTCAACGATTGGCGAACAACGTCGAAGCAATTATGCACTGGCACCGATGGGCATTGAGCAATTTGTTGAGGCCGTGACCCAAGGGCAATCTGTTGCGCCGCTTTATTTCTTGTTTGCGGCGACGAAGAATCGTGAGGTG
>JAURHL010000323.1 GCA_030833305.1 Acidimicrobiales bacterium
CGTGGGCAAGTCGACGCTCGTCAATGCCCTCGTCGGCAGCGACGTGCAACGCACGGGAGAGGTGCGCGAGGGTGACCAGCGCGGCCGCCACACCACGGTTGCCGCGGAACTCGTTGCGTTGCCGACCGGAGGGTGGTTGATCGACACGCCGGGTCTGCGCGCCGTGACCTTGTGGACGAGCGGACACGGCATCGAGCGTGCGTTCTCAGACATCTTTGCGCTGTCCGAGAACTGTCGATTCCGCGACTGCAAACACGAGGAAGAACCCGACTGCGCGGTGCGGGCCGCCATCGACGCGGGGTCCCTGTCGCCGGTGCGACTGCGAGCGATGGAACGTCTTGTCGCCGAAGAAGCCGCTGTCGAAGACGAACAACGCGAGCGCGAGCGCACCGAAGACCGGCGCGGATTCCGCAAGCGGAAACCCGAGACCGACCGGAACTAGCGTGGCGGCGATGTCGCCAACACTCGTCGTCCTTGCCGCCGGAATGGGTTCGCGCTACGGCGGACTGAAGCAGATCGACCCGATGGGCCCCTCCGGCGAGACCATCCTCGACTACTCCGTGCACGACGCCCTCCGCGCCGGCTTCGGCCGGGTCGTCTTCATCATCCGCCCCGACTTCGAGCAGGCCTTCCGCGACCAGGTCGCCGCCAAGTTCGCCGGGCGCGTGCCGGTCGACCTCGCCTTCCAGACCCTCGACAGGCTCCCC
>JAURHL010000324.1 GCA_030833305.1 Acidimicrobiales bacterium
GATCTTTCAAGACCCAGATAGTTTCTTTAAACACTTTGCCGACTTCACTGAAGAGCAGGCGCTCGCTTTGGCCCATGAGATTTGGACAAGCATTAACGGCAAAAATTTACAAGAAAATATAGAGCCAACCCGGGCTCGGGCGTCTTTGGTTCTACACAAAGGCGCCGACCACAAAGTCGACGCAGTGCACCTACGCAAACTCTAGAAAATAAAAAACTTAGCGGTGAAGTGAATTGAGATAGTTGTAGACGGTGATGCGCGAGACGCCCATCGAGTCGGCAACATCTTCAACAGCGCGTCGCAAAGTGAACGCACCGCGTTCATCAAGCAAACGAATAGCACGTTGTTTAGCCGTGCGCGACAAATCTGGAAGTTTTGCGCCAAGTTCGCGTTCGACCGAATCGATCATCCGCTCAAGCGCACCATGAAGTGCCGGTAGACGAACACCGACAACAACTTCACCGTCAACTTCGATTGGCACATCACTTGCTTTAACCGCCTCGGGCTCGACGAACGCTGCGCCAATCGCGGTAATTAACGGTTCGATTGCTTTAATGATTGAATCTTGGCGAGTGGCTTTCATGAGTCGAAGCGCGAAACAGAAACATTTACATAAGTTGCGCCATTGCCATAAGCCACGCGCAACAAATCAGCGACAACAGCAGGCAAAGTTTCAGCGTCGACACTAAAGAGCGAGCCAAAT
>JAURHL010000325.1 GCA_030833305.1 Acidimicrobiales bacterium
AAGCTAAAGCCTTAGCGAGATCAGCTTCTTCGGCCAAAAGGTCAACAGCACGATCGCGCATTCGGCGTGGCTCAATCAGCAACATCTTTGATCCCTTGGGCAAGACATCACTGAGCAGTGTTTGGCTTTGCGTGAGCCACGGCAACCAACTCTCCATGCCGTCAAAGATCTGTCCTTCGGACAAGCGTTCCCATTGTTCGCGACCCCATGGTTCTGACGCAATGAGTGATGAAGCACGCTCCCGAACTCCCTCTACATAGAGAACTTCGCGTGCAGGGAAGACCAGAGTTGTTGCACGGTCGATGGTGCTGCGCTGGTCTGACACGGTGAATTCCGTGAGGCGGTCAACATCGTCACCCCACAAATCAATACGTATTGGTTCGTCTGCAGTGCTGGGAAAAATGTCAACAATGGCGCCGCGTCGAGCGAATTCACCACGATGTTCCACCACCATCTCGCGGCGATATCCAAAGTGAACAAGTTGTTCGCACAAGGCATCAATATCTATGCAGTCACCAACTGATATTCGAATGGGATCTGTGGTGGACGAGCCAGGTGCAAGTTTCTGCAGTAGTGCGCGAGTGCCGGCAACAATGACGGTGGGCTGTTCATTCGTGGTGCGAAGACGCCACATGGTGCGCATACGTGCGCCCATTGTGTGAACTGCTGGGCTCACGCGTTCAAAAGGCAAT
>JAURHL010000326.1 GCA_030833305.1 Acidimicrobiales bacterium
AATGAGCGGCATATGAGTGCAGAGATATTACCCCATATAGTGCTATCATGATTTGCCGTGTTACTCGTGTATGTTAGTAGATTCAACTGCTATAGTTATCGCACGTGGAAGGATTCGACCGCGCCGACTACGGCGGCGCCATCGGTTGGGTCGACGCCCATGGCAACGGCACCTTCGCGGTGGCGATTCGGTGTGCGTCGTTCGCGCCCGACCGACGTTCCGCCGTTCTCACCGCCGGTGGAGGGATCGTGGCCGACAGCGATCCCTTGTCGGAGTTGGCCGAGACCCAGGCCAAGTTCCAAGCCATGTTGTCGGCCATCGTTCGGGCCTGATCTCAGAACGAGGCGTGCAATCGCTGGTGCTCGGCGACGTCGCGCTCGCGGTCGGTGGGCGCGATGGTGATCGTCGGTCCCCGACGTTCCACGCGCTCGCGCAGTCCGACGATGCTCGCGATCGTCTCGGTGTCCACGCCGAACGCCCGGCCCACCAGTTCCAGGTCGGTGCCGTGCGGGGTGCCGAACAACGTTTCGAACAGGTCCGGATCGAGGTTCGTCCTCTGCGGCAGGTGATGGAAGATTCCTCCGCCGTCGTTGTCGGTCACCACGATTCTCAGGTCGAGTTCCCGTCGCGACAGACCGGCCAGGCTCGACGCATCGTGAACGAACGCCACGTCGCCGATCAGCAG
>JAURHL010000327.1 GCA_030833305.1 Acidimicrobiales bacterium
ACTGCTTCTGGGTTATCAACAGAAGCTTCGTATGCTCGCGCGTTACCCCCGGCGGCGATGATCGCATCAACAGTTTCCAGCGCTGACTCTTTGTCCTTGCGGTAATTCACTGCAACTGAAGCCCCTTGACTGGCGAGAAGTTCGCAAATTCCGCGGCCGATGCCTCGTCCGCCCCCAGAGACAAGAGCTACTCGTCCGTTCAATTGAACACTCATACAATTCCCCCTCTTATGCACAAGGCATCTACTTAAAGCATCTTGACATGTGCCATTCTGTCACCATGCAATAAAGAAGTAAGAAGGCAATCATCGCCGCGTTTATCGCTGATTCAACTATCTTGCACTAGAGTTACAACAACACAACGGGGAGCTCACAAGATCGGTGGGCTGAGAGGGTGACTGCTGTCGCCGACCCGCGAACCTGAACTGGGTAATGCCAGCGGAGGGATTGGAATGACAGAAAAAATTTCTCATGCACTCATCGTGATCGGTGGCGACCGACCCGATCCACGCGCCTTGCAACATATCTCGCCAAAGACAGTGGTGATCTGCGCCGACTCTGGCCTTGACCACGCTCTATCGCTTGGACTCACGCCGGACATTTTTCTTGGCGACATGGATTCGGTTTCTTCGGCCGCCCTGCATACCTCGCAACAAGCAACATGGAAAGTGATTA
>JAURHL010000328.1 GCA_030833305.1 Acidimicrobiales bacterium
CTGGGTCGCTGGCCGAACACGACGACGGCCTGGCGCAGGGGAACGATCTCGCCGCGCGGGGTTTCGCCGTTGACGCGGGCGCGCAGCTCGGCGACTTTACGTCGCAGTTCGACGACTTCGTCCTCCAACTGCATCACCATGCGAATTCCTTCGAGGTTCAATCCCTCGGCGGCCAACTGTGCGATGCGGCGCAGCCGCGCGATGTCGGCATCGGTGTAGCGCCTGTTGCCACCCGTCGTGCGGCCCGGGTTGACGAGACCGCGGCGTTCGTAGATGCGCAACGTCTGCGGGTGCATGCCGGCAAGCTCCGCGGCGACGGAGATGACGTACACGGTCTCTTGTCTGGATCGTTTCTCTGCCATGAGTTCGCCCCTCTCAACGTCCTCGTGGGTTGGCGGCCACCTTCGCAAGGTCTTCGATCGCGGAGCGCTCGACGTCGCTCAACTTTGCGGGCACGGCGACGTCGACGGTGACGATGAGGTCTCCCGACTTTCCGTCGGTGACGATTCCCCGGCCCTTCACGCGGTGCTTGCTGCCCGATTGGGTTCCCGCCTTCACCTTCAAGGTCACACCGGGCCCGTCGAGGGTCGGAACCTCGACATCAGCACCGAGCGCGGCCTCGTGGAACGCGACCGGCACACGAACGAGAAGGT
>JAURHL010000329.1 GCA_030833305.1 Acidimicrobiales bacterium
TTCTGCTGGCCAATGCTCTGCACTTGGTGGTTCATATTGAATTAGTCAACGGTCAACGGCGCATCAGCAGTATTCGAGAAGTGGTTGACAGTGATGGACCACGAATTGTTTCGAATGAACTATTTGTCGCCAACGGAAGTGGTTTGGCGGAAGCGGCGTTTCCAATGACGTCAGACCTGCGTGAACTTTTAGCAACTCACGGCTACGACGATTCGGTGAATGCACAATTGCAAACTACGGGGACGTGGCGATGAGCGTTGTCATTCGTCTTCTTCTTGGTTTAGGTCTGGCTACGGGCACGCTCCTTGTCCTGGCCGGTATGCGCGGGGTCGTGGTGATGGCATCGGGTCAAGCCTTGCCACGACCTTCGCGTCGAAACGTTGATGACACCAAGTTGGTTGAAGCACTTGCCGTGTGGACAGAACAACTGCGTGACACCATGGCCGGAGCAAGGGGACTCGAGCAAGCCCTCACCGTCACGGCGAGTACCGCTCCGATTGCCATTCGTCCAGCAGTTCAACAGTTGTCAGCTGAACTGGGTTTCACCAACTTGCCAGGCGCAGTTCGCAATTTTGCAGCAACTGTGAATCACCCTCTCGCCGACTTCGTTGCCGCGGCGTTGATTACGGCTTCAGAGAACCAGGTGCG
>JAURHL010000032.1 GCA_030833305.1 Acidimicrobiales bacterium
GTGAGTGACCATGTGGAAGATGGCCGCGACGTAGGCGCCCGAACCCACGGCGAGGAACATGAAACCCAGCTGACTGACGGTCGAGTAGGCCAACACCTTCTTGATGTCGGTTTGTGCCACGGCGATGGTGGCGGCGAACAACGCGGTGGCGACGCCGACGATGGCGATCAAGGTGGGCGCCCAGTCGTAAGAGACGGCCAACACCGGGTTCACGCGGGTCATCAGGAACACGCCCGCGGTCACCATGGTGGCGGCGTGGATGAGGGCCGACACCGGGGTCGGGCCCTCCATGGCGTCGGGTAACCAGATGTACAGCGGCAACTGCGCGCTCTTTCCGCAGGCTCCGATGAAGAGCATCAAGCCGATGGCGGTGGCGGTGACCGCCGACAGGGCACCCGACTCGGCCGCGTGGTTGATGCCCGAGTAACTCAAGGTACCGGTGGCGCCGAAGGCCAGGAACATTCCCATCATCACGCCCCAGTCACCGACGCGGTTGGTGACGAAGGCCTTCTTGCCGGCGGTGGCGGCGCTCTCGCGGGTGTGCCAGAAGGAGATGAGGAAGTACGAACAGGTGCCCACGCCCTCCCAGCCGAGGAAGGTGACCAGAAGGTTCTCGCCCAGAACCAACATCAGCATCGAGAACACGAAGAGGTTCAGATAGATGAAGAACTTGCTGAATTTCGGATCGCCGTGCATGTAGCCGATGGCGTAGAGGTGGATCAGCGTTCCGAT
Source organism: Acidimicrobiales bacterium (assembly GCA_030833305.1). GTDB lineage: Bacteria > Actinomycetota > Acidimicrobiia > Acidimicrobiales > Ilumatobacteraceae > Casp-actino8. The sequence continues at coordinate 733 of JAURHL010000032.1, forward strand.
TCCGGTGACGAACAACGCCATCGTGATGCTGAGAGGGTCGGCGAGGAACGCCAGATCGACGTGCAGCGAACCGACCGGCACCCACGAGAAGGCGGTCACGACGTGGTGGCGCTCCTCGGTGGGCATCGAGATCAGATCGAAGAACGCGCCCACGGTGACGGCGAACGAACCGGCCACCATGAGCGCCGCCAGCGCACCGGACTTCGGCTCGCCCAGCAGACGACCGAAGACGACGTTGACGAGGAAACCCAGCAACGGTAGGGCGGGAATCAACCAGATCAGATCGAGCATCGCACTAACCCTTCAGCGCCGAGATGTCGTCCGCGGTCGCACCAGGGCGACGGCGCATGATGGACACGATGATTCCGAGACCGACGACCACCTCGGCGGCGGCCACGACCATCACGAAGAACACGGTGGTCTGACCACCGATGTCACCCATCTTCTTGGCGAGGGCGACGAAGCTGAGGTTCACGGCGTTCAACATCAGTTCGATGCACATGAACATCACGAGCGGATTGCGACGGACCAGCACTCCGACGGCACCGATCCCGAAGAGGACCGCGGCGAGGATCAGATACCACGTGGTGGTGGGGGTGGCGGCGGCGAGAAACGACATCACGAATCCTTCCCCGAACCCTTGACACGTCGGGTGAGCAGCACCGTGCCGACGACCGCGACCACCAACAGCACCGAGGTGACCTCGAAGGCCACCACGTAATCACCGAACACGCTGCGGGCCAACTGCTTGATGTTGGTGTCGCCGTCACCGACGGTGTCAGCGACGTTCAGCCCCGTTCCGCGAACCGTGATGGCATCGCGCGACGAGACCACCGCGGCCACCACGAGCCCGATCACACCGAGGCCGACGATCGCCGCGAGCGGACGTTGAACCTCGAACGGTTCGGAGGACAGGTCCTCGGAGCGATCGACGCCGAGGAGCATGATGACGAACAAGAACAGAACCACGATGGCGCCGGCGTAGACGATGACCTGAACCGCCGCCAGGAAGTGGGCGTTCTGGGCCACGAACATCACGGCCACTCCGAACAGCGTGAGGATGAGGCTGAGCGCGGCGTGCACCGGATTGCTGCGCACGATCACACCGACCGCACCGACCAGGATCATGGCGGCGGCGAGAACGAAGACCACCAGTTCCATCAGCGCTCACCCCCGTCGCGCACGGTCTGCTCCGGTTCGGGGGCTCGTTCGCCGTATCCGAGTTCTCCGCTCCAGCCGACGACGCCTTCGAACGTCGCGTCACCGGAGGGCGCCGTGGCCCGCACCCAACCCGAGGTCGAGAGATCCTCGCCCTCGCGCCAGTCCTCCCACGGGAGTTGCTGGGGACGTCCGTCGTCACCGACCACCAGCTCGGCTTTGGTGTAGATGGCGTCCTTGCGGTTGGTGAACGAGAACTCGAACAACTTCGTCTCGGTGATGGCCTCGGTCGGGCAGGCCTCGACGCAGAGATCGCAATGGATGCAACGGAGGTAGTTGATCTCGTAGACGAAACCGAAACGCTCGCCGGGCGAGGTGGGGTTCTCGGGATCGTTGTCGGCACCACGGACGTAGATGCACTTCGCGGGACACACACCGGCGCACAGTTCGCATCCGATGCACTTCTCCATGCCGTCTTCGTAGCGGTTCAACACGTGTCGACCGTGCAGACGCTCGGGCTTGTCGGCTTTCTCGTCGCGCTGGGGCTTGCCCTTCTTCAGCTCGCGACCGCCCGAGTATTGACGGGTGACCTTGTTGCGTCGACCCACCTGACGCAAGGTGACCAGGAATCCACCGAGATAACCCATCAGAACATCGCCCCCTCACGCTCGCGATTGGCGCGGCTGGTCCGCACGGCCGCCGACATCAAGCCCGCACAGCCGGCGATGACCACGCCCGAGATGATCCCGACCACACCACGGTTCCAGCCCTCGTCACGACCCAACTGGAGAACGGCCATCAACATGAACCATCCGAGGGACGCCGGGATGAGGATCTTCCAGCCGAGGTCCATCAATTGGTCGTAACGGAAACGCGGCAACGTCGCACGCATCCACACGTACACGTAGAGGAACACCAGCACCTTGGCGATGAACCAGATGGTTCCCTCGATCGCGCCCGGGATGACCGGAATGTCGAAGAGTCCCTGCGGACCACCGAAGAACAGCGTCACGATGATGCCGCTCATGGTCACCGTGTTCATGAACTCGGCCAGGAAGAAGAGTCCGAAGCGGATGCTGGAGTACTCGGTGTTGAATCCACCGACCAGTTCCTGCTCGGCCTCCACGAGGTCGAACGGCGGACGGTTCATCTCGGCCGTGGCCGCCAGCATGAAGATGATGAAGGGAACGACACCCGTGGACACCACGTGCCAATCGGTGAAGCCACCTTGATTGCCCACGATCCCGCTGGTCGACAAGGTGCCCGCGAGCAACAGGACCGTGGCGATGCTCAGACCCAGGGCCGCCTCGTAGGAGACCATCTGCGCCGACGCGCGAACCGATCCCAACAGTGGGTACTTCGAACCGCTCGACCAACCGGCCAGCATGATTCCGTACACGGCGACCGACGACAGCGCCATGAAGAGCAGGATGCCGACGGGCGGATCCGCCAACTGCACGCGCGTCGTCTGACCGAACCATTCCACCAATCCGTCCTTGCCGTCGGAGAAATCTCCACCCAGCGGAATGACGGACCACACGAGGAAGGCCGGGACGAAAGCGAGGTACGGCGCCAACTTGAAGACGAAACGGTCCGCGCGATCCGGGAGCAGGTCCTCCTTGAAGAAGAGCTTGATGCCGTCGGCCAGGGTCTGCAGCAAGCCCCACGGACCGGCCTTGTTCGGTCCGATGCGGTTGCCCATGCCGGCGATGGCCTTGCGCTCGAACCACACCATGAACATGGTGACGAGTAGACCGAGGGCGAAGATCACGACGACCTTCAACAAGATGATGAGGAGCGGCGCCCAGATCAGGTCGCCGATCGCGAGGGGATCGAGGCCGAGGAGAGCGTTCATCAGAGCGTCTCCACCTTCACGTCGTTGACCCACTTCGTGGCGTCGATCAGCTCACCGATGTTGGCACCGGATTGTGCCCACGCCGCCCACACGGTTCCGCGCTGAACGGAATCGTCGGCCACGACGTTCATGACGATCGACGTGCGGTCGCCCGAGACCTTGACCGAGGCACCGTCGGCCGCGCCGAGGCGTTCCAGATCGAGCGGGTGCATGTGCAGAGCCGATCCCGGAGCCAACGGAGCGAGCGACGGTGACTCGGACACGTTGCGACCGTTGTCGTACAACTTGCGACCCACCACCAAGCGATGACCGAAGCCGGGCTTCTCGGCGACCGGGGGTGCGACCGGGATCGAAGGGGCTGTCGCGAGCGGTGCGAGCACCACGCCATCGGGATGCGCCGACAAGGCGGCGCGCGTCGCCGGGCCGAACACCGGATTCGACGACACCAGATCGGCGTGTACCTCGGCCACCGACGTGGCACCGAGATCGTGGCCGAGGATGTCGGCCAACTCGAGCGCCACCATCCAGTCCGGTCGTGACGTGCCGTTCACCGTCACCTTGCGCGCGAGTCGCGTGACGCGTCCCTCGAGGTTGGTGGTGGTTCCGTCCTTCTCACCGAAGGCCGCCGCGGGCAGGAGCACCGTGGCCTTGGCCGACGACGCGGTCGCGAAGGTGTCGACCGCGATGATGTTCGGAACCGCCGCGAGCGCGCGACGCGCCAGGTCGGTGTCGGGGAAATCGGCGATGGGGTCGGATCCGACCAACACGAGACAGTCGATCTCGCCGTTCGCCGCATCGGTGAGGATGTCGACGGCGTCACGTCGACCGAGACCCGCGCTCAACGCACCACGCACGTTTCCACGACGCAACACCGGAAGAACCGTGGCGCTCGGGTGCGCCGCCATGACGGCGTCGAGAGCGGCCATCGTGTACTCGTCGCTCTCGGCGAGATTGGAACGACCCACCACCACCACGACCGAACCCTTGGCCATCTGCGCCGACACCGAGGACTCGCTCAGCGTTGATGCCACGACCGTGGCCTGATTCCCCGGCATGTAGGGCACGGACTTCCACGCGTACCGGGTGAGGCCACTGCCCTTGGGAGCGAACTCGAGGATCCGCGAACGCTTCTTCTCGGAGGCGTCGCGCAATCGCAGGTACAGGATCGGCAACTCTTCCTTCAGATCGGGGCTCAACAGAATGATGGTGGACGCGCGCGACGCGTCGTCGATGGTCGCTTGCGGGTACGCGAGAACGGCGGCCGGGAGCCCGTCACCCAATTGCGCATCGACCGAATCGATCGCCAGGGCGTCGGCCAGCTTGGCCCACGCGTGTGCGTCCTCGTTGGTTCCGCGCGCACCGCCGAGAACCGCCACGCGCGTCGCGCCACCCGACCGCAGAGCCGACGTGATGATCGACGCCGCGGTGGACAAGGCCGAGCTCCAGGAGGTCTCGACGAGGGATGCGCCATCACGAACGAGGGGGTTCGACAGTCGAGCGTCGGACTTCACCGACTCGAAATTGAATCGGCCCTTGTCGCACAACCAACCGTGATTGACCGGGTCGCTGTCGACGCCCTGATAGCGCAACAATTCGTCGCGACTGCTCTCGAGGGTGATGCGACAACCGACGGAACACGTGGTGCAGGTGCTTTCGGTCTTTTCCAGGTCCCAGGGGCGGGCCTTGAAACGGTACGGCTGCGCGGTGAGCGCACCCACCGGGCAGATCTGCACGGTGTTGCCCGAGAAGTACGAACTGAACGGCTCGTCGGGGAACGTCTGCACCTGGGTGTTGTTGCCGCGCGACGTGAAATGAATGAGTGCGTCCCCCGCCACCTCGTCGGCGAAACGGGTGCAACGGTCGCACAGGATGCAGCGCTCGCGGTCGAGCAGCACGAGATCGCTGATGGCGATGGGCTTCTCGTAGTGGCGCTTCTCCTCGATGAAGCGACTCTCGCCCGGACCATGGCTGAACGCCTGGTCCTGCAACGGACACTCACCGCCCTTGTCGCAGACCGGGCAATCGAGCGGATGGTTCGCGAGCAACAACTCGATGATGCCCTCTTGGGCCCGCTTCACCTGATCGGTCTCGGTGCGCACCACTTGGCCCTCGGCGACCGGGGTCATGCAACTGACGACCATCATCGGACCGCGGGGACCTTCCACCTCGACCAAGCACTGACGGCACATGCCGACCGAACTCATTCGCGGGTGGTAGCAGAAGCGCGGGATGTAATCGCCACTGCGATCGGCGGCGGCGATGATCAATTCGCCCTTACGCGCGGCCACGGGCCGACCGTTGATGGTGATGTTGATCGCGTTCGGATCGACGACGACCTCGGGAGTCGGTTCGGTGGTGGTCATGACGCGGCTCCGACTGCGGTGACGGGGATCATCGTTCGCTTGGTCACCCGCGCGGCGAACTCCTCGGGGAACAGGACCAACGCTGAATTGATCGGCGCGTACGCCGACGGACCGACGAAGCAGATGGTGTTCATCTTGTACGGGAACGGCACGGCATCGAGACCCAGTCGCTTGCTGGAGGCGTGCGGGAAATCTCCGGGACAGATGGACGTGCCGACCTCGACCAGTTGGGCCAGGTCGGCGTCGGTGCCCTTGCCGTCGACGATGCGGCTGAGAATGCGCTCGAGCCAGGTGCCACCCTCGCGGCACGGCGTGCACTTGCCGCACGACTCGTGGGCGTAGAACCGAGTCAACGTGAGCGCGGCGGCCGGGATGTCGGTCGTCTCGTCCATGACCATCACGGCACCCGAGCCCAGCATCGAGCCGGCGGCACCGGCCTGCGGTCCCTCGAAGGGAACGTCGAGTTGATCCTCGGTGAACCACGGTGCGGAGCCGCCGCCGGGAACGAAAGCCATGAGCTTGTTGCCGTTGCGAATGCCTCCGCAGTACTCCTCGTTGTAAATGAGATCGCGGAACGTCGTGACGCCGTTGATGATCTCGTAGACACCGGGACGCTTCACGTGACCGCTGACGGCCACCATGCGGGTGCCGGGCGACGTCTTGGTGCCGATGGCGGTGTAGGCCTCGGCTCCGTTGCGCATGAGCCACGGAAGGTTGGCCAGGGTCTCGACGTTGTTCACGATGGTGGGTTGTCCGTACAGCCCGATGGCCGCCGGGAAGTACGGCGGCTTCAGACGCGGCATGCCGCGATTGCCCTCGAGACTCTCGATGAGCGCGGTCTCCTCACCCACCACGTAGGCGCCGGCACCCCAGTGCAACACGATGTCGAGCGAGAACTTCGACCCGAGGATGTTCTTGCCGACGTATCCGGCGGCGTACGCCTCGTTGAGGGCCGTGGCCACCCGCTCTTGAGCGAGGGCCATCTCGCCGCGGATGTACAAGAAGCACTGCGACAAACCGGCGGCGTAACAGGCGATGAGGCAACCCTCGATCAACTGATGCGGATCGCGCTCCATGAGCAAGCGGTCCTTGTAGGTGCCGGGCTCGCTCTCGTCGCCGTTGACGACCAGGTAACGCGGGAACACACCTTGCGGGGTGAGTCCCCACTTGGTGCCGGCGGGGAATCCGGCACCACCACGACCGAGAACGGTCGCATTCTTGACCTCGTCGTGGACCTCGTTCGCCGGACGGCCGAGCGCCGCTCGCAACCCGGCGTAACCGTCGGTGGCGAGATAACGCTCCAAGGTGTACGAGTCCGCGTGTTCGAAACGCGACGTGACGATGCGGGGACGCTCACCCGCGACGAAACCCGGAGCGTGCGGATACGTGTTCGTGGAATTCGGCGTGTTCACAGGGCCGCCTTTCCGTCCATCCAGGTCGGTGCCTCGGTGACGTCCTCGGGCGGGACCGCACCGACACCGCGGTCGACCGGAATGTGCTGACGCACGCGGGCCACGGTGCCGTGCGCCGGAATCTCGTCGTTCAGACGGCCGGCCTTCAGATCGTCGACGAGCGAATCGAAGTCGGCGTCGGTCACGCGGAATCGGTAGCGATAGTTCACCTGCAGGCACGGTGCCTCGGTGCACGCCGCCTGACACTCGGCACGTTCCAGGGTGAACATTCCGTCGTCGGTGGTTCCGCCCAGCTTCACACCCAAACGATGCTCGGCGTGGTGCATGAGTTCCTCGGCACCCATCAATGCGCACGACATGGTGCCACAGATGTTGATGAGGTACTTGCCCACCGGTTCGAACTTGAACATCTCGTAGAAGGACGCGGTTCCGTAGACCTCGGCCGAGGTGGCACCCACGAGTTCACCGATGTGAGCCATGGCTTCGTTCGTGACGTGTCCGTCCTGCTCCTGGGCCAGGTGCAACAACGGAATCGTGGCCGACCGCGCGCGCGGATAACGACCGATGATCTCCTTGGCGAGACGCACGTTCTCTTCGGACAGACGAGCCATCAGCGATCGACCTCCCCGAGCACGGGATCGACGGACGAGATCACGGCCACGGCGTCGGCGACCAGTCCACCACGCATCATGTGGGGCAGGGCCTGGATGTTCACGAAGCTGGGGGCACGCATGTGGATGCGGTACGGCTTGGGGCCACCATCGCTGACGATGTAACAACCGATCTCTCCGCGCGGACTCTCGATACCCACGTACACCTCGCCCTCGGGCACCTTGAATCCCTCGGTGAAGATCTTGAAGTGATGGATCAGGGCTTCCATCGACTCGTCGATGCGAGCCCGCGGCGGCGGAGTGACCTTCTTGTTCTGGATTCGGTAGTCGCCGAGCGGCATGCGATCGAGGATCTGATACACGATGCGGATGGACTCGCGAATCTCGTTGAGTCGAATGGCGTAGCGATCGAACGCGTCACCGTACGTGCCGACGATCACGTCGAACTCGACCTGGTCGTAACGCAGATAGGGCTGATCACGACGCAGGTCCCAGGCGACACCGGTGGAGCGCAGGATCGGTCCGCTCGTTCCGAGGGCCAACGCCTCGTCGGCGGTGATGACACCGACTCCTTGCAGACGTTCGCGCCAGATGGGCTGGTCGGTCATGAGGATGTCGTACTCGGCCAATCGTGGCGGCAACATCTCGAGGATCGACAGCACGTCGTCGCGCCAGCCCGCGGGCAGGTCGGCGGCCAAACCACCGGGGCGGATGAAGTTGTGGTTCATGCGCAGGCCGGTGACCTTCTGGAAGAAACGCAACACTTCCTCGCGCTCGCGCCAGCCGTAGAGCATCATCGACACCGCACCGATGTCCATGCCATTGGTGGCCAGGAAGAGCAGGTGGCTGCTCATGCGATTGAGTTCGCTCAGCAACATGCGCATCCACACGGCGCGCTCGGGGATGTCGTTCTCGATGCCGAGCAGTTTCTCGACGGCCATCGAGAAGACCAATTCGTTGTTCAGAGGACTGAGGTAGTCCATGCGGGTGACGTTGGTGCCGCCCTGGAGGAAGGTGAGTTCCTCGCCGGTCTTCTCCATGCCGGTGTGGAGGTAACCGATGATCGGCTTGCAACGCAGAACGGTCTCGCCCTGCAGTTCGAGCATCAGGCGCAACACACCGTGGGTGCTGGGGTGCTGCGGACCCATGTTGATGATCATCGTCTGATCCTCGTCGGGGTCGACCGGAATCTGTCCGAGCTTGGCGGCCTCGGCCTCGCTCATGCGAAGCACCGCGCCGACCTCGCGCAACAGTTCGCGCGCGCCGATCTCGCTGCGCGAGCGCATCTCCTGCGCACCTTCGTTCGTCTGACGGACGTTCTCCACCGCGGTCACGAGTTCGCTCCCTTGAACTGGACGGGAATGCGACCGACCGAATAGTCCTTGCGCAGTGGATGCCCGTCCCAATCCTCGGGCATGAGGATGCGCGTGAGGTCCGGGTGACCGTCGAAGGACACCCCGTACATGTCGAAGACCTCGCGTTCCATGGCTTCGGTGCCCGGCCACAACTCGAACACCGACGCGATGGTGGCGTCGGTCTCGGGGACCTGCACGCGAACTCGGATGCGATCGCGGGTGGCGATGGAAGTCAGATTCAGCACGACCTCGAAACGTTCCGCGTCGACGCCCGACGGCAACTCACGACCCGGATGCGTGAGATAGTCGACCGCGGTCAGGTCGCTGCACATGGCGAAGCCGTCGTCGAGCAACTTCTTCAACACCTTGACGTAGTCGGCGCGCGACGGATGGACGACCTTTTGACCACGCGAATACGAGACGGGACTGCCGTGCAGCGTCTCGGGTTGCGGTGCCTCCTGTACGTCGGTCATGCCGGGACTCCCCCGCGCGACGCCGACAGCTGCACCGGCGACGTCTGGGCACCGATCTCGGTGATGTGCAGGTTCGCTCCCGCTCCCGTCTGCGCGCGTCGACGCATGATCTCGCCGTCCTCGATCTTCTGGTGAAGGGTTTCGATGGCGTGAATCAGGGTCTCGGGCGTCGGTGGGCAACCCGGTGCGTACACGTCGACCGGAACGATCTGATCGACACCCTGGATGATGGCGTAGTTGTTGAACATGCCACCGCTCGACGCGCAGACGCCCATCGAGATGACCCACTTGGGTTCCATCATCTGGTCGTACACCTGACGGAGCACCGGAGCCATCTTCTGGCTCACGCGACCGGCGACGATCATGATGTCGGCCTGACGCGGCGAAGCGCGGAACACTTCCATGCCGAATCGTGCGATGTCGTAGTGCGGGCCACCGGTGCCCATCATCTCGATGGCGCAGCACGCCAATCCGAAGGTGGCCCCCCAACTCGAGCGACTGCGCGCCCACTTGACGAGGTCCTCGATCTTCCCGGTGACGATGTTGTGGTCGAGGCCACCGAGTCCATCGTCGAGCACGTTACGCAACACACTCATGTCGAACCTCCGCCGCTCAGGCTGCCCGGTCGTCGTCGATGCGGCCCTCGAGGCCGACGCGACGAATGGTCGAAGACGACGTACGCGTGTCGGAGACCCCGTCGACCAGACGACGCGCCTTGGCCACCGGACCCCAGTCGAGCGCGCCGCGAGCCACCACGTAGACGAACGCGAGGAAGAAAACCGCGCTGAACGCCACCATCTCCCAGAAGGCGAAGGCACCGAGTTCGGCGCGGTTGACGGCGTACGGATAGATGAAGATGATCTCGATGTCGAACATGATGAACAACATCGCGACGATGTAGAAGCTCACCGGGAAACGCTCCGGTGGTTCACGGCTCGGCACGATGCCGCACTCGTACGGGGCCTCCTTGGCGACCGACGGACGACGAGGGGCCAGCAATCTGGATGCGACGAAGCTCAGTGCCCCGAACAGGATGCCCAACACCATCAGGGCGATCACCGGCAGGTACTGACCCATCGGTCAGACCTTCGCGGGGATGGCCAGGCCGCGATTCACGGCAACGATGCGATCACGGCGGTGCAACATCCAACAACACAGGAGGAAGATGATCGTGGAGCCGAAGGTGATGAAGGCCGCTGGCTGACGCTTGGTACCGAGATCACGGATCATGACGACGTATTGATGAGGTTGCGACTCGTCGATCACCGGACGCGCGGGAGCTCGACCCGGTTCGGTGCGTTGCGGGATCAGAGGCGCGATCTCCACGACGGCGTACGAAGGCTTGTGGAAGAAGGCGAAGAAGTCGAACTCGTCGCCGATCTTCGGATAGCGCTCACCACCTCGCACGTACACCCGCGTCGCTTCGTATTCTCCGGCCGCGTACATCTCGGCTTCGATCTGAATGATCTCGTCCGCGGCGGCGATGGCCTGTCCGCGTCCACGATCGTCGGAGGGCAACAAGTTCCAACCCTCGGACTCCATGGCCGCTCCCGATGCATCGGCGATCTCGGTGAACGATGCGCCCTCGTCGACCTCGATCGGTGAATCCACCACTTCGGCGTCGAGCAAGTACTGGCCCTCGCGGACGATCGAGAAGGGTTCGGCCGGCTTCCACGACGGGGAGTTGCCGACCAAGCCGATGCCGTAGACCATCCAGATGATGCCCATCAGCATCATCCAGCCGGCCAACCCGGCGATCGACACCAGGAATCCCAAGCGCGCACCGATGTTGGTGCCCAGCAAGAGGTAGACGCTGCCACACAGCGCCACGGTTCCGATGATGACGGTGAGGAGACCCCGGATCTCGGGCTCCCAACCAATGGCAAGAAGTGCGCTCATAGTTCGTTCCGGACGTAGTTCACGATCTCTTGGATCTGCTCATCGGTGAGGAGGCTTCCGAACCCGGGCATACGACCACTGCCCTGTCCCTGCACTCCGTACTTCACTCCGTACTTGGAGCCCGACTTGATGAAGTCGATCATCTCCTGCTCGGTGGCGAAGTGACTGTTGGTGGCACCACCGGTGAGGTTCCAACCGAAGGCACCCGCACCCGTGTTGCCCGGCTCGCCCCAACTCCAGCCCGGAGTGTGACAACGCGCGCAGCTGTAGGCGCCGGCACCGAGTTCCAGATTGAACAGTGCTTCGCCGATCGAATCGAAGGTTCCGTCCTCCACCGCTTTCTCGGCGGCGGCCTGGATCTTGTCCTGCTCGGACACCGGCAGGTGTCCCCCTTCGCAATTCAAGGGATCGGCGTCCTGAACGATGCAGTCCTCGCGCGGGATCTGAATGCTGTGCAGGTACGCGATGAGGGTCTCGATCTGCTGCGAGTTCATCGGTCCACCGCCCTTGGTCCCCCATGGGGACATGGGAGAGAACGGTCGTCCGTATTCGAGGATGAACTGCACCTCGCTGTCGTCGAATCGGTAGAACACCGTGTTCAAGGCCGGAGCCTTCCAGGTCACCGACTTCACTTCACCGGTCTTGGAATCGGTGACGGTCCACGGGGCCGCACCGCCGGTGGCGTTCATTCCGCCGTGGCATCCGGCGCAGTTGAAGCCTCCCTCAGCCGTGGAGGCGAACAAGTTCGATCCCCACGTCACGAATCGACCGGCCTGACCGTTGATGGCACCCTGCTGGCGGCTGGGCTCGTACACCCAATAGGCCGGAAGGCCGATGGTGATGGTGGCGAGCAACAACACGCCGTAGAACTGCACGCGCTCGAGGCGCTTGCCCTCGAGTTCTTCGTCCTCGAAGTACTTCTTGCGGTTGGCGGCCAGTTCGATCTCGGAACCGATTTCGGCCCGACCCGCACCGCGGTTCATGAACGCGTAGACGACCCAGCCAGCGACGAAGATCAGGGAGAGGACGACGGCGATGGTGGTGGTGGCGAGAGCGATCATGATCAGTGACCTCCCCCACCCGTGATGCAGTGCGGACCTTCGGCCTCTTGACCGGTGGTGTTGACACCAATGGCCGGACCGTTGAAGACCGCGCCGGTGTCGACGACCACGTTGCCATTGCTGACCGACACACCGAATCGATCCATTCCGCGCGGAGCGGGACCGGCCTTCTTCTCACCGACACGGTTGTATTGCGAACCGTGGCAGGGGCATTCGAACCACTGCGAGCTCTTGCACTCGGGCACGCGGCAGCCGAGGTGCGGACATTTCTGGTACAGCGCGACGAGACCCGCTTCCATGCCGGCCAACACCGACGGTTGGTTCGAGTAGGCCTTGCGGGCCTTGGGAAGAGCATCGGTCGGGTAAGCCGTCAACCAGGTGCGCGCCTCGGGCTTGTAGACGAAACCCTTCTCGCTTCGGATCTGAACGAGGAGGTCGTCGAGGCGACCCACGGTCACCTTCGAACCGAAACCGCCACCGGCTCGCGGCCACAGGAACGCCACCACCGCGACACCGAAAGCCCCGAGGCTCGCCGTCATCATGGAGACGGTGGCACGGTTGAAGAACTGACGACGCGAGACTCCGAGGGTTTCCTCGTCGGGTGCCTGCCACGCCACGGGAGCGACCTCGCTGGCCTTCTCGAGAGCCGTCGAACGCGCGGTCTTCTCGGCACTTTCGTACGCTGCTCCGCTGGGGCCCGCACCGGACTCGGCCTTGATCGCCTTGTCGCGCTTGACCGTCTCGCGCGACAACGCGCCCGCGCCGCGCACGTCGGAGCGACGCGCCGAGGTGACGAGCACGATGGCGGCGGCCACGACCAGAACGGCCACGGCGATGATGATGGTTGTTGCTGGTGTCATGTGTGGAGATTCCTCACAACTCGAAGAACAGGCCGTCACGCCACGGGAAGACGAAGTTGAATCCGGGACCGCGGAAGAACGAGCCGATCATCACGAGCACCGCCCAGAACATCAGGTGCACGGTCATGATCGAGGTCGCGAACTTGCGATCCTCGGGCTTGTTCGACGGGTTCTTGTCGATGTACGGCGCCAGGATCAGCGCGAACAGGGCGATGCCCGGAATGGTCACGCCGGCCACCATCGGGTGGAACATGGTGAGCAATTCCTGCAGACCGAGGAAGTACCACGGGGCCTTCGACGGGTTGGGCGTCTGGTTCGGGTTGGCCAACTGCAAGAGCGGCGCGTTCACGAAGATCGAGAAGAAGAACAAGAACGCGGTGCACGCCAGGGCCGCGACGAACTCCACGGCCAACAGGTGCGGCCACGTGTGAACCTTGTCGACCGGGGTGGCTTTCACGTCCTGGATCGAACCCGACTTGACCACGGTCAACAGTCGCTGCGTGTGCCCACCGGGTCCGGCGCCGACCGGCACTCCGCCCGAAGCGGGGGCGGCGGCCACGACGGCCGCCACCTTGGTCCTCCAACTCATCAGCCTGCATGCCGAGCATGGTGCCGATACCGACGAGCGCCGGATCGATCACGTAGCCGCGGGCCTTCTGGGCGTTGGTGG
>JAURHL010000330.1 GCA_030833305.1 Acidimicrobiales bacterium
GAGGTCCTCGATTTGCTGGTTTTTCTCTTCGCGTGTCATGGTACTTAAAGCTTACGCGTTTTTAGGTTCAATCGGAACGCCAGGACCCATCGTTGGGCTCAGCGTAATGCTCTTGATGTACGTGCCCTTGGCCGCAGAAGGCTTCAAGCGAACGAGGGTTTTGAGCACTTCATCAGCGTTGTCGCGGAGGTTCTCAGCAGAGAACGACACCTTGCCAATACCAGCGTGCACAATACCGTAGCGGTCAACTTTGAAGTCAATCTTACCTGCCTTCACCTCGCGAACGGCCTTGCCCACTTCCATGGTCACGGTACCCGTCTTGGGGTTTGGCATCAAGCCACGCGGTCCGAGTACGCGACCCAAGGGGCCGAGCTTACCCATGGCCGCCGGAACCGTGATGATCACGTCCACGTCGGTCCAACCGTTCTTGATTTTGTCGAGGTACTCGTCCATACCAACGAAATCGGCACCCGCTTCTTTGGCTTCGGCCTCCTTGTCGGGAGTAACGAGCGCAAGAACACGAATGGTCTTACCGGTTCCGTGGGGAAGGCTCACCGTTCCGCGAACCATTTGGTTGGCTTTACGCGGGTCAACACCCAGGCGCACAGCCAGATCCACACTTCCGTCAAACTTGGTAGT
>JAURHL010000331.1 GCA_030833305.1 Acidimicrobiales bacterium
CGTTCTACTACAAGTTGGGTTCGGAATCAGTTTACGCCTATTTCCGCGAAATTGCCCAACTCAGTCCCATCGACGTCACCCTCTACAACATCCCGATGTTCGCCAGTCCCATCGATGTTCCGACGATCCAGCGTCTGGCCGAGCTGGAATCCCACGAGGTGCGGGTGGCCGAGTTGGAGACCAAACGATCGGCGGCCGTGAAGGCCGAACGTAAAGCCGCCGCCGCGGTGGCCGCCGCGCGTCGTGGTGCCGCCACCACGCTCGGTCGCCGGATCACCGCCCATCTCGCCGAATTGGCCATGGAGCGCGCGGTGGTTCAGATCGAGGTGTCGGGCGAGGATCCGGCCGACGAGGTCACGTTCTTGTTGGCCGCCAACCCCGGCAGTCCGCCGGCACCGTTGGCCAAGGTGGCCTCGGGCGGCGAACTGGCCCGCACCATGCTCGCGATCCGCATGGTTCTGACCGACGGTCCTCCCATCTTGATCTTCGACGAAGTCGACGCCGGAATCGGCGGACAGGCCGCCACCGCGGTCGCCCAGGATGACGTGACGACGCTGCGCGTCGCACGCCTGCCCGACTTCATCCCGATCATCCACCCGGTGCAGGTGGGCACGGGCAACCAGGAGATCATGGCGAATC
>JAURHL010000332.1 GCA_030833305.1 Acidimicrobiales bacterium
CTTCAACTCCAGCAGCTGCAACAAACCGCAAGGCAATTACCGCCCCAGGTGCAGGCACTGGCCGTCGTAAGGAAGCAGTAGCTCGCGTTCGTCTTGTTCCGGGTACAGGTCGTTGGGTTGTTAACGGCAAGACTCTCGAGGCTTACTTCCCAAATAAGGTTCACCAGCAGCTCGTCTCTGAACCGTTCCGCACAGTTGGTGCTGAAGGTACATACGATGTATTTGCACGAATCAACGGTGGCGGAGTTTCAGGTCAAGCAGGAGCGCTTCGTCTAGGCGTTGCACGTTCCCTCAATGAAATTGATACAGAGGCAAACCGTCCAGCGCTCAAGAAGGCAGGATTCCTCAAGCGCGATGCACGTGTTATCGAACGCAAGAAGTACGGCCTCAAGAAGGCTCGTAAGCGTTCACAGTACTCAAAGCGTTAATTTTTATCTCGATATCCCGTTTGTTCCAGCAGTAAAGAGGAGTTATTGATGGCTCTCTTTGGAACAGACGGGATTCGTGGTTTAGCAAACGGTGAAACTCTCACGGCTGAAATCGCAGTAGATGTTGCAGTAGCTGCAGCTCATATTCTCGTTGAATCATCTTCCAATAAGGGTCGCCGTCCAAGTGCGATTATCGGCCTAGATTC
>JAURHL010000333.1 GCA_030833305.1 Acidimicrobiales bacterium
TGGCGTCCAGAATGCGCTTCACCATGGGCAAAAAGCCCTGATCGGCCATGTGATCGGCCTCGTCGATGACGGTGATCTCGATGCGATCGAGGCGCGCGTCGCCCTCACCCATGTGATCGATCAGACGTCCGGGACACGCCACCACGATCTCGGCGCCGGCGCGCAGACCGTCGCGTTGCGGTCCGTGACCCACGCCTCCGAAGATGGTGATCACGCGCAGACCGACGGCCATGGCCAAGGGTTCGATGACCCCGGCCACCTGCGTGGCCAGTTCGCGCGTGGGCACCAACACCAACGCCCGCGGGCGATTGGGTTGACGCGGCGACTTGGTGGCGGCGAGACGGGCCACCAACGGAAGCGCGAACGCGATGGTCTTGCCCGAGCCGGTGCGGCCCTGACCCAACACGTCGCGACCGGCCAAGGAGTCCGGCAACGTGACGGTCTGAATGGAGAACGGATCGGTGACGCCGGTGGCCGCCAACACGCCGGCCAAGATGGCGGGGACGCCCACTTTCACGAAGCCGTTGTCGGGGCCCACCTCGACGGGCTCGATGCGCACGACGGGCTTGGGGGTCGGACGTGCCGATGCATCCGGGCGACGCGGACCACGGGCCGGGC
>JAURHL010000334.1 GCA_030833305.1 Acidimicrobiales bacterium
GGATGCCTGAACACCAGTGATCCCTGGCGCGTCATCCAGCTGCACATGCGACAGCGCCGGCCACGCGCCAGCCGCCATGCGGGCCAAGACCACGAGCTTCGCCGCCGCATCTTCGCCCTCAACGTCAGAGCGCGGATCCGCCTCGGCGTAGCCGATCTTCTGCGCCTCGGCGAGCGCCTGCTCGTACGACCAGCCTTCGCTCTCCATCTTGGTGAGGATGTAGTTGGTGGTGCCGTTGATGATCCCCTTGATGGAAGTGATCTCGTTCGCCGCCATGTCGCGCGCCAGCACGCCGATCACGGGCACCCCCGCCGCAACCGCAGATTCAAAGCGCAGCGCTGCACCAGAGGCGCGCGCAAGCGACTCCAACCGCGCTCCGAAGTTCGCGAGCAGCAACTTGTTCGCCGTCACCACCGGTCGCCCCGCCTTCAGCGCAGTTTCAACGACAGGTAGCGCAGGATCCAGACCGCCCAACAGCTCCACGACGAGATCCACATCAGACCCGGCAAGGGCCGCAGGATCAGTGGTCAGCGGCGCAATCTTGCCAAGCCCGGCGGCCTCAGCCTTCGCAACATCACGCACCGCAATGCCAGCAATATCGATCCCCCACTCCTC
>JAURHL010000335.1 GCA_030833305.1 Acidimicrobiales bacterium
GTCGGCGTCCTGCTCGATCAGCCCGATTCACGCAGGTCCGAAAGCTGCGGGCGTTTGTCTTCACGTTGCTCGACTGCACGGCTAAGCTGCGAAAGCGCGATCACCGGTACCTGCAATTCCTTTGCCAGCGTTTTCAGGCCGCGCGAAATTTCGGAGATTTCGTTGACGCGGTTGTCGCTGCTGCGCGAGGAGCCCTGCAGTAGCTGCAGATAGTCGATGACGATCAGGCCGATGCCATGCTTGCGCTGCAGGCGCCGCGCGCGGGTGCGCAGGCCGGCGATGGTGAGCGCCGGGGTGTCATCGATATAGAGCGGCAGCGATTGCAGGTCGCGGCTTGCGCGTGACAATTCGCGGAAATCTTCGCGGCTGATCTTGCCCATGCGCAGCGCTTCGGAACTGATCCCCGACTGTTCGGCAAGGATACGCGTTGCAAGCTGGTCGGCCGACATTTCGAGGCTGAAAAAGGCGGTCTTGGCACCGACGCTTTTTTCCGGCGGGATTCCATCCTCTTCATCGCGCAGCCAGCGTTGTGCCGCGTTGAAGGCGATGTTGGTGGCGAGCGAGGTCTTGCCCATGCCTGGACGACCAGCAAGGATGATAAGATCCGAATTAT
>JAURHL010000336.1 GCA_030833305.1 Acidimicrobiales bacterium
CGCCGAGTCGATGATGTACTCCTGCAAGATCTTCTGAGCATCCGCGTATTCCAGCGAATCCGGGTCGACGCCAACGATTTTGGCGGCCCGAAGAATCTCGGAGGTCTCCCGTTTCATTTTCCGGTGATCTTGAACTTCATCCGCTGCCAGACCGACGGCTTCTTGGCGACCGGCTTCGGCGCGTAGACAACTGTCTTGGCTTCGCTGGTCGATGTCGTGGTAACAGGGCGCTCGTGAATCGTGCCGTCCTGAACCAGGCCGTCATTGTCGCCATCTTTGGCGTCAGCCTTGAATTCGACCTTCTTGGGTCGACCGGGCTTCTTGGCGGGCTGAGCCTTCTTCGCCGGCTGCTTCTTCGCAGCGGGCTTCTTGGCAGCAGCCTTCTTGGATGTTTGCTTTTTCGGTGTATTGCTCATACCCCAATATTACACCTCATGGGCCTCCCGTGGCGTTTCAGGAAATGAACTAGGGTGGGGTCGTGGATTCCTATGACGACATTTACTCGAAGGTGGCTTTGGCGCTTACAAGCGCTCAGGTCGCCAAACAGGGTGTCGTTGACGACGCCGGAATAGGCGAGGACATTCCTTTTACTTTTATGGGCTGGGACGGGC
>JAURHL010000337.1 GCA_030833305.1 Acidimicrobiales bacterium
CACGCGCGCGGCGCTCGACTTCATCATTGCGTCGATCGTCGAGGCCGGCTTCACCCCGGGCGACGATATCGTGCTCGCGCTCGATTGCGCCGCGACCGAGTTCTACGAGGAGGGGCGCTACCACATCTCCGGCGAGAACCTGCGGCTCACCGGCGAGGACATGGCGCTCTATCTCGACCAGCTGTGCCGCGACTATCCGATCCGCTCGATCGAGGACGGCATGGCCGAGGACGATTGGAACGGATGGGCGTCGCTCACCGCCGAACTCGGGAACAAGGTGCAGTTGGTGGGCGACGACCTGTTCGTCACCAACTCGGCGCGGCTCGCGATGGGAATCGAACGCAAGGTGGGCAACAGCGTCCTCGTGAAGGTGAACCAGATCGGATCGCTCACCGAAACCTTGGAAACCGTCGAACTCGCCACGCGCCACCGCTACACGAGCGTGATGAGTCATCGCAGTGGAGAGACCGAGGATTCCACGATCGCGGATTTGGCCGTGGCCACGAACTGCGGTCAGATCAAGACGGGTGCACCGGCTCGCAGCGACCGCGTTGCCAAGTACAACCAATTGCTGCGCATCGAAGAGCAATTGGGCGAGACCGCGGCGTTC
>JAURHL010000338.1 GCA_030833305.1 Acidimicrobiales bacterium
TCGACACGAAGTTTTGAATGCAAAGCAACACACTCGTGAAGCGATGGTTGTAACTCAAGCCGGTCGTCTGGGTGCAATCACTGTTGCAACAAACATGGCTGGCCGTGGCGTTGACATTTTGTTGGGCGGAAACCCTGAAGGTCTCGCGCGCCAAGATGTGCTCAAAGAGGGTTTTGATCCGATGACGCTTCTTGATGAGTTTGCATTGCCGGCGCCACTTGACTCGATGCCACCAGATTTTTTGACGGCTCGCGACAAAGCCCAAAAGCGTTATCGCGAGCAACTTGCCAAACATGCTGAAAGTTGCAAAGTTGAAGGCGACAAGATTCGCCAACTCGGCGGTCTCTATGTTTTAGGTACCGAGCGCCACGAAAGTCGACGAATTGATAATCAGTTGCGTGGTCGCGCCGGACGACAGGGTGACCCTGGTGAAAGTCGCTTCTATTTAAGTCTTGACGATGAATTGATGAGATTATTCGCCACTGGGGCGCTTTCGTGGGTGATGGGTCGGGCATTGCCTGATGACGAAGCGATCGAAGCAAAAATGGTGACCAAAGCGATTGAGCGCGCGCAGAGTACGGTCGAGCAGCGTAACGGTGAGA
>JAURHL010000339.1 GCA_030833305.1 Acidimicrobiales bacterium
AAGGATTTTTGCGAAATTCCGGATCAAACGGATTGAACGAAACTTCTGCCACACATGAACCTTAGTTTTCGAGCAAACCCTTGCCAGTATTGAGAAACACGGCAGGGCAAAGACCAGCAGAATCCGAACCTAAAAAAGCCCCTTAAATCAAGGCATTTTCTTTGGTTTGTTTGGTCCGAAGGTTGATAAATCAAGGAGTTGATGGCTAGTATTGCTCCCCGCACTCTGAACAGGGGTGCGCCACCAATTCGCGGTGGGGCATGACTAGCAAGTTCGCTTGTTGGGTGCCCAAAGTGAATGCTCCTTGAAAACGGAAGAGAAGATTGAACGCCAGTGCGGTCAATAGAAATCGGCCCGCCCTTTATTGGGTTGGGTCGCTATTTATTGTCCGTCAATTCCGATCAATTGTGAAGCGAGCTTGCTCGTGAATCGTTGATCAAATAATTATTAATACCGGCAATATTCGATTCGGTTTGAATATTGTCGGCAGGAAACGACGACAACAAAACAGATTTTTTTCCATCTGGTCGTCGTGGACTTTCCTAGATCTACTCAAACATTTCTTAAAACAAATGGTTGAGCATTTCTTGACGGAGAGTT
>JAURHL010000033.1 GCA_030833305.1 Acidimicrobiales bacterium
AAGCTGATCGATGCCGGCGCATTGGTGGGGGCCAGCGATCACGGGGTGAGCAAGAGCCTCTACGCGGTCGATCCCGACGGGGCCGAGTTCGAGATCATGTGGCCCGTGCCACCGACGCTGTGGGGCGACATGGAACACGCCACCATCATCGAGCCCCTGGATCTGGCCCGCGAGATCGCCACGTACTCGGAGTTGACCCGGGAATAGAGATTCAACGGCCGCAGGATCTACGAATAGATCATGTAGCCGGTGCTGCGTCGGGCGAGGGTGCGCCCCAAGGGTGAGACGAGCGCGTTGAAGCTGTCCTCGGTCATCTTCTGACCATGGTTCGCCCCAGCGGCGCGACTGATGTTCTCGTCCATCAAGGTGCCACCGATGTCGTTGCAGCCGGCCCGCAGCAACTGACGCGCGCCGTCGACGCCGATCTTGACCCAACTGACCTGCACGTTGTCGATGAGTCCGTGATAGGCGATGCGGCCGATGGCGTGCATCAGCACCGTCTCGCGGAATGTTGGCCCGCGGCGCGATTTGCGTTGCAGGTAGATAGGCGAGGCCATGTGCACGAAAGGCAAACCAACAAACTCGGTGAAGCCGCCCGTGATTTCTTGCAATGCTCGCGTTCGCACAATGTGCTTTGCCCAACTGTGCGGTTGCTCGACCGAGCCGAACATGATGGTGATGTTGGAGCGCAAGCCTGCCTCGTGAGCAACCTGATGGCACTCCAGCCATTCCTCGGTGTTCACCTTGTCGGGGCACAGAACCGCACGGGCCTCGTCGTCCAGGATCTCGGCGGCGGTGCCGGGCAGGGATGCCAGACCGGCCTCCTTCATGCGCGTCAGATAACTGCGCAGGTCTTCGCCGTTGCGCTTGGCCCCCTCGGTGATCTCGAGCGCGGTGAAACCGTGCACGTGCATCTCGGGCACCGCGTCCTTCACCGCCTGGGTGACGTGCAGGTAGTAATCGCCGTCGAAGTCGGGATGGATGCCACCTTGCAACGTGACCTCGGTGGCCCCCATGTTCCAGGCCTCGCGCGCCCGGTTGGCGATGTCGTCCAGGGTGAGCAGATACGGCGTACCGCGCAGGTTCAGCGAGAGCGGACCCTTGCTGAAGCCGCAGAACTTGCACTTGAACGTGCACACGTTGGTGTAGTTGATGTTGCGGTTGTGCACCCAGGTCACGGTGTCGCCCACGGCCTCGTAGCGAAGGTGGTCGGCGACCTCGGCAATTGCGGCGACCTCGGGCCCGCGCCCGGAACAGCGCCACGATCTCCTCGACACCCAACTCATGGCCGTGTTCATGACCGGTGATGATCTCGTGCACGCGCGACCCGGCGGAGAGGCGCCGCCGGTGCGCGTCTCGCGGCCCCGTCGCGTCGACGATCACGGGCGGCCTGTTCTCGCTACCCGAGTACCACGGCGTGGAGCGATGCCCCACCAGAACCACCTCGGCGCCGTCGTGCACCACGTCGGCCGCGGTCACCTTCTCGGGCCACACCGCACCCGGATCGTCACGGCCCATGGACTCGGCGTCGCAACGATCCAACACCGCGAAACGCAAGGTCGGATCGATCCAACGGTTGTGGTCGGGGTCGAACTGTCGCGCCGGATCCAGGGAGATGTTGGCGACGAATTCGGGATACACGGTGAGGCGCGGCGCCAACACCATGCCACGGGCCTCGGTGACCTCGCGCAGGCGGTCCAACTCGGGCCACGGACGCTCGGGGTTCACGTGATCGGCCGTGACCGGCGAGACGCCGCCCCAGTCGTCGATGCCCGCGTCGAGGAGTGCGCCGAAATCGTCGCTCAGATTCGGCGGGGCCTGCAGGTGGATCTCGGGCGGCAACACGATGCGGGCCGCGGCGATGGACCACAAGAACTCGTCGGTGGGGCACGGCGCCTCGTGCTGCATGCCGGTGCGCGGTTTGGGCAGGAAGTTCTGCACGATGACTTCCTGCACGTGGCCATGACGGGCGTGCGACGCGGCGATGGCTTCGAGCGCCGCCAGCCGATCGGCGCGGGTCTCGCCCAACCCCACCAGGATTCCGGTGGTGAACGGAATGCCCAACTCGCCGGCGTATTCCAGCGTCGCCAAACGTCGCGCCGGGTCCTTGTCGGGGGCGCCACGGTGACAGGCCAGATCGTCGCGCAACGTCTCGACCATCATTCCCTGACTGGGCGACACCGGGCGCAACGACGCCAGATCGTCGCGGCTCAACGCTCCGGCGTTGGCGTGGGGGAGCAGGCCGGTCTCGTCGAGCACCAACCGGCACATGGCGGCCAGGTACTCGACCGTGGACGCGTATCCGTGCTCGCTCAGCCAGTCGCGCGCCACCTGATACTTCTCCTCGGGGGCCTCGCCCAGGGTGAAGAGCGCCTCGTGGCAACCCATACGTGCACCCTGCTTGGCGATGGCCAGCACTTCGTCGGGCGAGAGGTACGGACTCTGCAGACGCGCCGGCGGCTGGGCGAAGGTGCAGTATCCGCAACTGTCGCGGCACAACATGGTGAGTGGGATGAACACCTTGGGTGAGTACGTCACCCGACTGCCCGTGCGGGCATCGCGGATGGCGCGCGCGCGACTCATGATCTCGTCGAGCGGGAGATCGATCAACACGCGATTGTCGTCGCTCGGTACGGGGGGTTGGCTCGGCACGGGGGGTTGGCTCGGCGGAGTGGCGCTGTGGATGCGAGGCGACGCCACGCTCACGGGAACGCTGGAACTACGGGAAACACTGTTGCGCTGGGGCGTCATGGGACGGCCTTTCGGAGACATCACAGTCGGGAAGGGATCCCGACGACACTCGGTTTTTGCCAGCGCACAACGGGGGTGCCGCGGATGCGAAAGAGCCGCGAAGCCCCCGTGCTCGTGAAGTCCGCGTCACCGCGAGCCCCCCGGGCGGTCGTGCTAGGTCGAACTCTACTACGTGAGGATCCGGAAACTCCAGCGGGGTTCACGAACCGGTCGTGAACGCCTCGAGGATGTTCTGCGTGGCCACACCCACGCGGTGGCCGGTGCGGGCGATGTAGCCCAACTGCACACCGCTCTCGGGATCACGCACCGCGAAGAACTGCTCGTGTCCGTGAACGTCGTCGACGAGCGCGGTCAATTCGGCGGTGCCGGAAAGCGCGTCGTGGGCATAGCGCGCGTTCAACACCTCGATGGCGACGTGATGAATGCCGGGTCCGTGGACCCGCATGTGGTCGGCCACCGCGGGCCCGGCCGCGGCCGACACCAGCACGATGGTCACACCGCCGGTGACGAGCACCGCGATACCCGGTCGCTCGGGATCGGTTGGCTCGGCGTGGAAGCCGAGATTGGCGGTGAAGTGCCTCAACGCCGAGGCGAGATCGTCGACCGTGACCACGACGTGATCGATGCGGGTGGCCACGGTGTCGAGGGCGGTGTGAATGTCGGTGGGTGTTCCTTGGCGGTTGTCGCGCACGGCCGACTTCTCGGGTGCGGCGTCGACACGGCGTCCGGCCACTTCGATGCGGTGCGTTTCGGCCAGCACCACCCGCATCACGTCCTCGACGAAATCGGGGTCGAGATCCGAGTCGATGGCCAGCTGACGTCGACCTTC
Source organism: Acidimicrobiales bacterium (assembly GCA_030833305.1). Lineage (GTDB taxonomy): Bacteria > Actinomycetota > Acidimicrobiia > Acidimicrobiales > Ilumatobacteraceae > Casp-actino8. The sequence goes on from JAURHL010000033.1 coordinate 3,581, forward strand.
CAGAACGTTGCGCACTCGCTCGGGCTGGATGATCGGCGTGTCGCTGTGCTCCTTGATGCGGGCCACCTCGTGGCACACGGCGATGCGCTCGGCGAGAACCTCGATGAGGCGACGATCGAGTTCGTCGATCCGCCGGCGGAGATCACCCAGCGTCGGATTCACCGGTTGCGGTTCGGCGGGTTCATGGCTCGACACGACCTCAACGGTACTCCTTGCCCGGTGGTCGACACCGTTGCGATTGCTCGCACACGGGCAACGACGTATGCAAGTCGAGCGGGCGACGAGCGCACGACGAGTTCTTCTCGACAACGAAAAGGACCGGGTGCATGGCACCCGGTCCCGTTCGTACCTCGTGGTCAGCCGCGTGTCGGGCTGACTCGATTGTCAGGTCTGGATCAGGCGACGCCCCACAGAGCCAGGAACTGGTCGGCGTAGCCTTCCGGTCCCTTCCAGTTCTGCAGCGGACTGCCGTCCAGGATGCTCTGGGCGGTGTCGGCGTCGTCCACGATCATCGTGGGCAACTTCTCGGCGGTCGCGCGCTCGGTGAACTCGTCACCAACCGCGTCGAGCACCATGGCGTGAGCCATGACCCATGCCGAGTAGGCCTTGGGGTTCGAGGTCCAGCCACGGTGGGTTCCCGCCACGATCTCCGACAGACCAGTGGTGTCGAAGTCGACACCGACCTGGGTGACCTGGCCGAGCAGACCGGCGCTCTCGAGAGCAGCGGTCACACCGATCGGCAGAGCCGAGAAGGCGTAGGTCACGTAGTTGGTGTCGGGGTTCTCCTGGAGGTACGAAGCGACCAGGTTCGGGATGTTCACGCCGATGTCCGGGATGGTGACGGGCAGCACGTCGAAGGTGCAGGCCGCGCAACCGGCAGCCAGCGTGTCGCGGATGCCCTCTTCCTCGGCCACGAGCACGGGGAACATCTGGATGTTCACCATGAGCACGTTGGCCGCGGCGCCACTGTCGGCGATGATGTAGTTGGCGATGTTCGCGCCAGCCTGGTACACCGCGTCGTTGCCGCTGATAGAGGTCAAGATGCCGTCGGCGGGAGCTTCACCGTTGTAGGCGAAGGCGAACTTGATGCCCGCGGCCACGGCGGCGTCGTACTGCTCCTGGAAGGCGGCAACCGGCGAGCCCGAGATGGAGATGTAGTTCGCACCCCAGTCGATGGCTTCCTGGACGCCCGCGCCGGGAGCCGCGCTCTCGACGTTGATGACCTTGAGTTCCCAACCGAGCGCCTCGGCGATGGCGGGCCAGTCTTCGCCCACTTCGGTGCAGCTGGGCAATTCGCAAGCCAGCCAGGCAACCTTGAGGCCGGTTGGCACGGCGGCCGACGGACCGGTGGTCACGCCGATTTCGGTCGGGATGGTGCGAAGCTCGTCGACGATGGCCTGAGCGGCGGCGACTTCGTCGCCTCCGGCCGGCGCCTCGGTGGACGGAGCCTCAGTTGACGGTGCTTCTGTTGAAGGGGCCTCAGTGGATTCGCTCGAGCCCGAGTCGTCGCCACCACAGGCGGCGGCCACGAGACCGAGAGCGAAAACGGCTGCGGCTACCCGACGGGTTCCTTTACGCATTTTCTCCCCTTTGATTGGTGTTGGCGCACACGTCGGGGGCTTGTTCACGAGACTGCTCACGCTTCCCCCTCAGTAAGCAAACTAATCCTACAATCAATTAGGGTGTGATGAACGACTTGGACGAAAGTCCCACGGTCGGTCAGGCTGGCTTTGTTCAGGCTGGCTTTGTTCAGGCGGGTTCTGGTCAGGCGGGTTCTGGTCAGGCGGGATTCGAACTGAATGTCGTGGACACCGGACGAGAGCCGGCGCGGGGGCGTCGGGACAGGAGTAGGGGAACGGGAATGTCGAAGATTCTGCAGATCTGGTCGCTGTCCAAGACCTTCCCCGGCCAGTTGGCCCTGAACGACGCCACGTTCGACGTGGAAGAGGGCGAAGTTCACGCCCTGGTGGGCCAGAACGGATCCGGAAAGTCGACCCTCATCAAGGTGCTGGCCGGATTCCACGACCCGGATCCGGGGCATCACGTCACCATGCGCGACGAACTGTTCGCCATGGGCAGTACGCAGGCCGCCCACGAGGCCGGAATCCGTTTCGTCCATCAGGACCTCGGTCTGGTGGAGGCCGTGAGTGCCGTCGAGAACCTGGCGTTGGGCTTCGGCTACCGCACCGGTTTCGGTCGTCGCATCAAGTGGCGTGAGGAGACGGCGCGCGCCAAGCAGGCTCTGCTCGATCTGGGCTTCGACATCAACGTGCGTGTTCCGGTGGCCATGCTCAGTGGTGCCGAGCGCACCGGAGTGGCCATCGCGCGCGCGTTGCAGGATTCCGAACACAACATCTCGATCCTCATTCTCGACGAGCCCACCGCGTCGCTTCCCGGCGCCGACGTGGACCGCCTGTTCGAGGCGGTGCGGCGATTGAAGGCCCGCGGCATCTCGGTGGTGTTCGTGTCGCATCACCTGGAGGAAGTGTTCGAAATCGCCGATCGCGTGACCGTGTTGCGTGACGCGCGCGTGGTCGCCACCCGCAGCACTTCCGAGCTCGACATGTCGTCGCTCATCGAATTGATCGTCGGACACAAGGTGACCGCGGCATCCGTGGATCGCACGATCGACGCCAGCTCGGCTCCGCGCCTCGCGGTGTCGGGGCTGACCGGACTCGGGCTGAACGACGTGTCGTTCGAGGTCCGCCCGGGCGAGGTTCTGGGCGTGGCCGGCTTGACCGGTTCGGGTCGTGACACGTTGATCCCGTCGCTGTCGGGGGCCATCGATCGATTCGGCGACGTCACCATCGACGGCGTCTCTTTGCCATCGGGCGATCCCGGTGTCTCCATCGCCTCCGGCCTGGCGTTCGTGCCGGCGGATCGGTTGCGCAACGGCATCATCTCCATGATGAGCGTGCGCTCGAACACCACCATCGCCGACGTGAAGCGCAACAAGACCGGACTGCGGCTGAACCACAAGAAGGAAAAAGCCGAGGCCAACGAGTGGATCCGCAGCTTGTCGGTGGTGACCACCGGCAGTGAGGCGCCCGTCAGCACCCTGTCCGGCGGAAATCAGCAGAAAGTGATGATGTCGCGCAGTTTCCGTCTGAATCCGAAAGTTCTGTTGTTGGACGAGCCCACGCAGGGCGTCGACATCGGGGCCAAGGAAGAGATCCACACCTTCGTCGACTCGGCCGCCGCGTCGGGTTCGGCCGTGGTGGTGGCGTCCACGGACTCCGCCGAGTTGGCTCGACTGTGCGATCGCGTGATCGTGATGCACAAGGGCGCCATCGTGGACACGGTTTTGCGAAACGGTGGTTCCGGTGCCGGATCCATGGCCGAGCGCATCGATCAAGTGTTGTTGGCCGGTTCGAGCCTCGTGGCTCACAAGTGAACGCAAGTATCTAGAGCGAGGGGAAAGAGATGTCAGGAAACACGGAAACTGCGACCACTGCCGCCCGTCCCGCGGGAGCCCCGCAGAAGTCGTTGCTGGCCAAGTTGGGATTGGATCGCTTCAGCGCCTTGTACCTGTGGGGCGCCTTCATGGTGATCTTCGGAATCTGGAAGACCGACACGTTCCTCAGCGTGGCCAGCGCGAAGTTGATCATGGGCGAGAACGTGGCCGTCGGAATCCTGGCGTTGGCGTTCCTCATCCCGTTCTGCGCTTCGACGTTCGACCTTTCCATCGGAGCGGTCATGTCGTTGTCGGTGGTGATCACGTGTTTCCTCTCCGATGAGAAGAGTCGGTCGTTCAACATGCCGGTGGGGTACGCGGCCCTCATCGCCGTGCTGGCGTGCATGTGTGTGGGGGTGATCTCCGGATTCGTGGTGGTCAAACTGAAGGTGAACTCGTTCATCGCCACCCTCGGCATCGGCCAGGTCGTGAGTGCGATCGTGTTGAAGCTGTCGTTCAACCGTCAGATCACGGGCACGTTCTCGAGCACCTTCGAGCGTTTCGGTCGTGGCGATCTGTTGGGCATCCCGGTGGTCTTCTATTACCTGGCGGTACTCGGCTTGATCTGTTGGTTCGTTCTCGAGCACACGCCGGTCGGACGCTTCATTTATGCGACGGGCGGAAACCCCGAAGCGGCACGACTGGCTGGTGTGCGTACGAACCGCATCGTGTGGGGATCGCTGATCGCATCGTCGACCATGGCGGGAATCGCCGGCGTGGTGTTGAGCGCCAAGGTGGGCTTGTTCACCTCGGCGACCGGACCGAATTACCTCTTCCCGGCCATCGCCGCGGTGTTCTTCGGTGCCTCGCAGTTGAAGGGCCGCCCGAACGTGGGCGGAACGTTCATCGCCTTGTTCGCTCTGGCCTTCGGCATCAAGGGCTTGCAGTTGGTGGTTGGCACCGACTCGTACTGGGTGAACCCGATGTTCCAGGGAACCACGTTGATCATCGCCGTGGCCCTTGCCAGTCAGCGGGGCGTGGCCAAGATTCGCAAGCGCAAGGCGGCCGCCGCCGCGTGACGCTCGCGCGTCGGGTCGCTCACTGTCGGATCACGACGGTGAGTTCCCGGGTGCGGGGGTCGAGCGACAGTTTCCAGCCGCCTTCGTGGGCGGCATGGTGATGCTTGGAGCACAGCGGAACCTGGTTGTTCATGTCGGTGCGACCGCCGTTCTCCCAGTAGTCGATGTGATGGATCTGGCAACGGTGGAACGGCACGTCGCAGTCGGGGATGGCGCACGTGGTGTGGGTGGCTTCCAGTGCTCGTCGTTGATGAATGGTGGCGAGACGTTTCGCCCGACCCACATCTATGGGAACGCCGTGTCCGTCGAAGACCACGGGGATGATGTCGGCTTCGCAGGCCAACCGTCGGGCTGTTTCAGGTGGAATGTCGGCGCCCCATGTCGTTCGGCTTTCGCCGTGCTCGTGAAGGCCCTCGACCAACGTGGCGAGGTCGATGTGCACCACCACTTCGGCGCGCGGGAGGCGAACGTTGTCGTCGGTGGCCGGGGTGTGGTTGACGAAGGCCAGCAAGGCATGGGCCCGTCGGTGATCGTTGGGTTCGATGCCCGGTGCGACGTTCACGGGAACATCACGATCACCGGAGTGGAACATGCGCTCCTTCTGTTGTTCGACCAACGAGGCGAAGGCGGCACCGTTGACGGGGTCGAACTGGCCACGAACCTGAACCATGCCGTCATGGTCGGTCCAGGTCTTGAGGTAGGTCTCACGCTGTTGACGTTCGAAGGTGGCGAGCCCGCCGTCGGACTGCACGGATTTGGCGGTTTCCTTCACGAGAGTGTTGAACTCGCCGATGGTGAGCTTGGTGGCGGCCTCGGCGAGGTGGGGAACGTGTGCGAGGAAAGCCTCGCGATCGGCGCCGGCGATCTTGAGCCCGCGACCTACGGCATCGAGGTGGGCCGCGGTGGTGTCGCCCTTGGCGAGGGCGTCAGCGAACGCGGGGGCGCTTTCGGAGACCAGCGAACGGGCCACGGCCTCGCGGGCCTCGCGACCGGACATGCCGGCGTGCGCCATGAGCTCGCGTTCGGGGATGGCGTACTCGGGGCGCTCGGCGGTGGCCAATGAATCGATGTGGGCGACCACTGCGAGGATGCGCGCGTCGAGGATGGAACGCTGGCGCTTGAGGTGGGCCAGTTCGGCCCGGGCGTCGGCCAAGGTGAGGCCGGCAAGGGGAGCGGACGAGGTGCCGCTGGCATGAGTGGTGGTCTTCATCGCGTGCTCCTTTCCCGTGTCCGTGTTGCTCGTTTGGTACGAACGTATGTTCGCATCGTAAACAACGGGTGTGTCACGGTTGAAGCGGATGGCATAGCAAATCAAAAACAGTGTGAGCAGTCGGTGAAGTCATGCACGAGGTGTGTGTCCACTGGGCATATGGTCCGACCATGGATTCCACAAATGAGATGCCGCCCCCGCCTCCGCCTTCAAGTTGGTCGGCGGAGCAGTTCGTACGCAAGGAGACCTTGAGCCCAGCACTTTCCGTGTGGTTGCAGGTTGTCCTGTACCTCGCGGGCACTGCCTCGGCGCTCGGTGGAATCGGTGCCTTCATGGCAGCAAGCGCAGCGGAGGACTTCTTCAGCAGCTCGTTCGCCAGCATCGACGATTGGGTCGCCGCTGAAGACTTCTACACAACTTCCTTGGGTTTCTTCTATCTCCTATCTATTGCTGTATTCGTTCTCTTGATTGTGTTCTTGTTCCGAGCACACAAGGCCTGCACAACGATTTGGAATGGTCCACGCAAGTGGTCGAGAGGTTGGACGGTTGGAGCTTGGTTTATTCCGATCGCCAATGCGATCATCACGCCGATGGTGTGGGTCGAAACTGATCGGATCGCGTCGGCACGACGTACCGACGGTCGGGTGGGGGAAGACTGGCGCCAGGTTTCATTCAACAAGATGATCGTTGTGTGGTGGGCTCTGTATGGCGTCGGGCAGACATTGCTCTTCTCCTTGGGCGGAGCAAACTCCGAGGATGCGAACCTTGATGATTATGCGGCGCTGATGCGTGTCGGGGGCGTTGGCGCGTTGCTCGTAGGAGCTGCATCGGTTTTGGCCGCGTTGTCCGTCCGTCGAATCGGCCATGCACTGTCGCCGACGTCGATCGGCTGATTACTTCTGATACGGCGCGACCAAGCGCTCGATGTGCTTGGCCAGTACGTCCATTTCCAGGTTCACCTTGGAGCCGGCGGGACGAAAACCGAGAGTTGTCACTTCGGCGGTGTGCGGAATCACGGCCACGCGGAAGGTGTCGTCGGTGATGTCGAAAGCCGTCAGCGAAATTCCGTCCACGGTCACCGAACCCTTCTCCACCAGATAGCGCATCATCGACGCGGGCACGCGCACCACCAGATCGGGGGCGGGCGAGACCACGTCGCCCACACCGTCGACGTGGCCGAGCACCATGTGGCCGCCTAGGCGATCCCCCAGGGCCATGGGTCGTTCCAAGTTCACGCGGTCGCCCACCTGCAGTGAACCGGTGGTGGTGCGGTCGAGTGTCTCCTGCGACACGTCGGTGTCCCACCAGCCCGAACCACCCTCCACGCCTTGGTCGACCAGCGTGAGGCAGCAGCCGTTGACGGCGATGGAGGCGCCCAGTCCGGAACCCTCCAACACGGTGGAAGCGGCGATACGCAGTCGAACTCCGGCACCCCACTCGGTGGTGACCGGCTGGGACGACAACACCGTGCCCAGTTCCTCGACGATGCCCGTGAACATGCCGTCAGGGTATCGCCGACGTTCGATACCGACATTGGTCAGAAAACAGCGTCACCCGTCTTTCAGATGCCGCTCGACGACCCGAAGTAGTCGTAGAAATTTCGGTCGCACTTCCACACACTTTCCAGCGTGCCGAACGTTCTCCCTTGTGCGGTGGTCACCCGAGGCCCCGCAGAAAGCAGAGGAAATCCGTTGGAAGGGTTCGTGCAAGCGGCATTGGCGGAGGATGTGGACACCGTCCCGGAGGAGGACGAACTGCTGGATCTGAACGTGGACGACGGCTATCACGACTATTCGAACGACGAGGAACTCCGTGATGACAGCCCGGAGGCCGGCGACTGGAATCACTACAACCGCGAGGACGACGAGGCTCACGACCACCGCAGCAATCGCTACGACGTGGTGCATTCCAGCAGGGGGCGCACGACCGAGGAGATCCTGGCCGAACTGGACCAGTTGACGGGCCTCGACGCGGTGAAGACCGAGATTCGTCGCATCGTGTTCACGCAGAAGGTTGCCGTCGAGCGAACCCGTCGCGGATTGGGTGGCGAGCAGTTCTCGCCGCACTTGGTGTTCGTGGGCAATCCCGGCACCGGCAAGACCACCATCGCGCGCTTGTTGGGTGAGCTGTATCAGAGCATCGGCCTGCTGGAAAAAGGCCACGTGGTGGAGACCGAGCGCAGCGGGTTGGTGGGCGCGTTCATCGGCGCGACCGCGATGAAGACCCGTCGTGTGTGTCGCGAGGCGTTGGGGGGAGTGTTGTTCATCGACGAGGCGTACACGTTGGTGAACAAGGACAACGAGAAGGATTTCGGCCCCGAAGCCGTGGCCACGTTGCTGACCTTCATGGAGAACAATCGTGGCCAGGTGGCGGTGGTGGTGGCGGGCTACCCCGCGGAGATGACGAGGTTCCTCGACGGCAATCCGGGGTTGCGCTCGCGCTTCGACGTGACCGTGGACTTCCCCGACTACGACGGCGCCGACCTCGAGCAGATCTTCCTCGGCCTGGTGTCGAGCAACGGCTACACCATGTGCGCCGAGGCTCAGGATCGCCTCGCTGCGTACGTGGCGGGGCTTCCCATGCCGCGCCCCCACGGATTCGCGAACGGTCGAGAGATGCGCAAGTTGTTCTTCGAGGTGGTGCGCCGCCAGGCGGAGCTGTTGGTGGCCAGAGGTGAGGTCGCGGATCTCACCGACGCCGAACTGATGGCCATCCCGGTCGAAGCCATTCCTGCACCGGTGGTGCGAGAGGCTTCGAGTGGTGCCAGAGCCAATCTGGGCTACGCCTGAGCAGGTGAAATCCGGATCCGAATCCGTGATCGCCGCCGGACACCCCGGTCCACCCCCGGTGGAACACCCGTTCTGCCCCCGTAGGCTTGCCAGCGTCCGTTGGGGTTCCGACTCCGGCGTGATGCTGGGGCCACCGGCCCGAGCGACCTCCGACACCTACATACACGGAAGGCAGGGACCGCCATGGCTGGCACCCCCAAGGCTGACACCATCTCACAGCACCGCGCGCACGCGACCGACACCGGTTCGCCCGAGGTGCAGATCGCTCTCCTCAGCGAGCGCATCAACCATCTCACCGACCACCTGAAGGCTCACCCCCACGATCACCACAGCCGTCGTGGGCTGCTCATGATGGTCGGTCGTCGTCGTCGTCTTCTCGACTACGTCAAGGGTCGCAACGTCGAGCGTTACCGCGAGATCGTTGCCAAGTTGGGCCTGCGTCGCTGAGGCGCGCGCCCGTTTAGCAATACAACCAAAACCGAGCAGACAAGGGTTCGGTTGTCAGTGGCCCCGGCCGGCATCGAGGTGCCGACCCCGCCCACTGGGAACCGACCTGCTGCTCCATAGGCGATGCGGAAAGGATCCGCGTCGCGCGAAAGGAGCTCGTCATGGCCGATGCCATCCGAGTGTCGGGTCCCGTTGGGGGCACCGACAAGACCCTGTCGTTCGAGACCGGCAAACTGGCTTTCCAAAGCCAGGGAGCGGTGGTCGCCAGCATTGGCGGCAGCATCGTTCTCGCCACCGCGAACGCAGCCAAAGATGTCCGCCCCGGTGTGGACTTCTTCCCCCTCACCGTCGACGTGGAAGAGCGGGCCTACGCGGCCGGCAAGATTCCCGGTGCGTTCTTCCGTCGTGAAGGTCGCCCCAGCGAAGGCGCCATCCTCACCTGCCGTCTGACCGACCGCCCGCTGCGTCCGGCGTTCCCCGATGGCTTCCGCAACGAAGTGCAGATCGTGCTCACCGTGTTGGGTGCCGATCAGGTGAACCCGCACGACGTGCTCAGCATCAACGCCGCTTCGGCCGCCTTGATGATCTCGGGCATCCCGTTCGAGGGCCCCATCGGAGCCGTGCGCATCGCGTTCGCTCAGGACGGCTCGTGGATTCCCCACCCCACCTACACAGAGGGTGAAGAGGGCACGTTCGAACTGGTCGTGGCCGGTCGCGAACTGGACAACGGCGACGTCGCCATCATGATGGTGGAAGCCGGTGGCACCGAGAAGTCGTTCGAGTACTACGCCAACGGCGCGCCCAAGGTGGACGAGACCGTTCTCGCCGGTGGTCTCGAGGCCTCGAAGCGTTACATCAAGGAGTCCATCGCGCTGCAGCGTCAGCTGGTGGCCTCGGTGATCGCCACCAAGGGCGCCATCACCCCGCTCGCCTACACGCCCGTTCTCGATTACACCGACGACGTGTTCGCCGCCGTCGAGGGAATCGCCGGACCGCTGTTGGCCGACGCCATCAAGATCGCCCGCAAGGCCGATCGCAACGCCGCCACCGACGCCGCCGGCGATGCCGCGGTGAAGCAGTTGTGTGGCGAGGGCTCGGCGTTCGCCGGTCGCGAGAAGGAAGTGAAGGAAGCCGTGCGCTCCCTCACCAAGAAGTTGGTGCGCAAGCGCATCGTCGACGAGGGCATCCGCATCGACGGTCGCGGACCGCGCGATCTGCGCCCCGTGTCGGCCGAAGTGCGCGTGCTGCCGTCGGCTCACGGCTCGGGACTCTTCCAGCGCGGTGAGACCCAGGTCATGAACGTCACGACGTTGGCCATGCCTCGCATGAACCAGATGCTCGACACGCTCACTCCCACCACCGAGAAGCGCTACATGCACCACTACAACATGGCGCCGTGGGCCAACGGTGAGACCGGTCGCGTGGGTTCACCCAAGCGTCGCGAGATCGGCCACGGTGCGCTCGCCGAGCGCGCGTTGTTGCCGGTGGTTCCCAGCCAGGAGGAATTCGCGTACGCGTTGCGTCTGGTGTCCGAAGTGATGTCGTCGAACGGTTCGACATCGATGGCTTCAGTTTGTGCGTCAAGTCTTTCTTTGATGGACGCCGGTGTGCCGATTGTTGCGCCAGTCGCAGGTATCGCCATGGGTCTCATCTTTGACCAAGGCAAGTACACAGCCTTAACAGACATTCTCGGTGCAGAAGATGCATTCGGTGACATGGACTTCAAGGTGGCCGGCACCGCCGACGCCGTGACCGCTCTGCAGCTGGACACCAAGATCGACGGCATCCCCGCCGACGTTCTGGCCGCCGCTCTGGATCAGGCCAAGGAAGCCCGTCTCAAGATCCTCGACGTGATGAACTCTGCGATCAGTGCACCTCGTGCAACTGTCAACGAGAGTGCGCCGAAGATTGTCACGTTCACGATTCCGCTTGACAAAGTCGGCGAAGTA
>JAURHL010000340.1 GCA_030833305.1 Acidimicrobiales bacterium
GGTTGTGGTAAATCGACTTTGTTGCGGATTGCGTCAAACCTAGAAACCGAAACAGAAGGCAAATGCGAAGTCGACCGCAACAGCATTGGTTACGTCTTCCAGGATGCAACACTTCTCCCTTGGCGAAATGTCCGCAAAAATATCGAGATAATCGCCGAACTACACGGAATCGAAAAAACACAGCGCGCCAAACTTGCGCAAGATGCGATTGATTTGGTTGGTCTGACAGGCTTCGAAGACAAATACCCGCGACAGTTGTCTGGTGGCATGCGGATGCGCGCCTCGCTTGCCCGTTCTCTTGTCATGAAGCCACGAGTGTTCTTGTTTGACGAGCCATTCGGCGCGCTCGACGAGATCGTGCGCGATCACCTCAACGAAGAGCTTCTCAAGCTCTGGGGCAGGACCGGCAAGACCATCGGTTTTGTCACCCATTCGATCCCCGAGGCGGTTTATCTTTCGACCAAGATCGTGGTGATGAGCCCGCGTCCGGGCCGGATCACCGATGTGATCGAAAGCACCCTGCCGCGCGAGCGTCCGCTGGATATCCGCGACAGTGCCGAGTTCATCGCCATCGCCCATCGTGTGCGCGATGGCCTT
>JAURHL010000341.1 GCA_030833305.1 Acidimicrobiales bacterium
GCAAGCGAACGATTTCCGTCATCTGTGCGAACACGAGGGTGTCGAGATGCAGATGGGCGGATCGGATCAGTGGGGCAACATCACTGCCGGCACCGACCTCATTCGCCGTCGACTCGCGCGCACCGCGTACGGACTCACGTGGCCGTTGCTCACGCGCAGCGACGGACAGAAGATGGGCAAGTCGGTGCACGGTGCGTTGTGGCTCGACCCGAACAAGACGAGTCCGTATCAATTCCGTCAGTACTGGATCCAGTTGCCCGACGAGGACGTCGAACGCTTCCTTCTGCAGCTCACGCTTCGTCCGGTCGACGAGATTCGCGCGCTCGTCGCCGAGCACGCGGCCGACCCCGGTCGGCGCATCGCGCAACGAGCCTTGGCCCACGACGTGACGGCGTTGGTTCACGGTGAGGCCGCCGAAGCCGCCGCCGCCGAAGCCGCGGGCGTGTTGTTCGGGGGAGACCCGACCGTCGCCTCGGCCGACGCGCTCGGCGTGGTGGCCCGTGAGGTGCCCGCGACCGTCATGTCGCGCTCCGGTCTGGACGATCTGGTGGCGATCCTGCAACGGGCCGGACTGGCCTCGTCCAACGGAG
>JAURHL010000342.1 GCA_030833305.1 Acidimicrobiales bacterium
CTCTCTTATCGTTCGCCGAGAAATCCGGATCGTCGGGTGAACACCGACAACACCTGACGAGTGGGAACCAGCTCGCCGCGAGAAGCCCGCTGTTGGGCAACATGTTCACGCAATGCCGCAACTTCGGCCCGCAATTGGACCACTTCGCTCTCGAGGGCCAATACATGTCGAATGCCTTCAAGATTCATCCCCGCGTCCACCAACTGCGCAATGCGATGGAGTCGCGCGATGTCGGCTTGGCTATAACGGCGATTGCCACCCTGGGTTCGTGCCGGTTGCAGAAGTCCCACCCGCTCGTAGTTGCGCAGGGTTTGCGGGTGCATACCTGACAACTCGGCTGCGACCGAGATGACATAGACGGCCATCTGATAACGGTCGCGGTCGGAAGGTTGGCTCATACGGTTTCCTCCTTGGCGTGTTTGACGTGTGCATGTGATCCGTTGGTGCCTTCGGCTTGCGCGAACGCAAGAAGTGCTTCCCTCTGTTGGTCGGTAAGCGACGTCGGCACCACCACATCCACGGTGACGATGAGAGCGCCCTGCGACTTGTTGGTGGTGATTCCACGACCTTTCACGCGATGACGACTTCCG
>JAURHL010000343.1 GCA_030833305.1 Acidimicrobiales bacterium
CTGGCGCTTGAGGTCGGCCATCTCCTTGCGGTTGCGTTCGACCTGCGCGGTGAGGTCGGCGATCTTCGCCTTGGCGATGTCGGCCTTGGTGGCGAGGGGGCCTAGCGCGGCCGTGGCGGCGTTGATGGCCTGAGACCCAGCGGCGAGGCCGGCGCGGGCGGACTCGCTGACGTTGGCGGCGCGGATGGCTTTGTCGAGCGGGTCGGGCCCGGCGCGGCGCGGCGCGGCGGAGGCGGACGCGTCGAACGATGCGATACAACACCGAAGTGACGGGCGACGAAGGAGACGATGGGGAAGACACTACAGCGCATCGGCGTCGAGCGCGGCGTCGCGCGCGGCGTCGCGACGCATCGCGCGATCGAGCGCACGCGCGTCGCATCGCTCGTCGTCCTCGCCCTGGAAGCGTCGAGCGCGGGGTCGGGCGCGAAAGCGTCGCGCGCGAGCGCGGGCGACGACGGCGAGGTACCAACAGGCGAACTACGCCGGAATCGACCTCGGGCTCCGTCCCGCAAGGAGAATTGCACCCGTTGCCCTCGATGTCGTTGCATCGAGGGACGGGCTCGCGACGCCGGACCTTCGACGCACCCT
>JAURHL010000344.1 GCA_030833305.1 Acidimicrobiales bacterium
ACGAGGACATGAAGGTGTCGCTCGACCGCATGCGTCTGGTGCCCGTCGGTGTCGACCCGGACCTCTTCACCCCGCTGCCCTCCATCGCCAGAAAGTCGCACCATCTGATTACCACGGCTTCGGCCGACGTCGCACTGAAGGGGTTGTCGTACCTCCTCGAGGCGGTTGCCAAGCTTCGTACCGAACGCGACATTCATCTCACCATCATCGGCAAGCCGAGGGCCGGTGCCAGTGCCGACCTGATCGAGTCCTTGGGCATCGGAGACTGCATCTCCTACGTGTCGGGGGTGAGTGACGAACGCATCGTCGAGTTGTACGCCGAGAGCACGCTCGCGGTGGTGCCAAGCCTGTACGAGGGCTTCAGCCTGCCCTCCATCGAGGCGATGAGCACCGGAATATGTCTGGTTGCCACCACCGGCGGAGCCCTACCCGAGGTAACGGGGCGAGATGGTGAAACGGTGCTTTCGTGTCCACCGGGTGACGCCGATGCGCTCGCCGCCGCCATTCGCCGCGGTCTCGACGACGAGGTACTGAGGACGCGCATCGGCCAGGCCGGTCGCAGTCGCGTGGTGGAGCGCTGGTCGTGG
>JAURHL010000345.1 GCA_030833305.1 Acidimicrobiales bacterium
AAGACCTTCAATGGCAAGACCGCCAACAACAGCATGGACCTTGCTGACATCATTTTGTCGGAAGTGAAAGTCGCTATTGTTCCTGGTGAAGCATTCGGGACATCTGGTTACGCTCGATTCTCATTTGCTCTTGGTGATGCCGATCTCGAAGAAGGCATTCGACGAATCGCTGATTTGGTGGCGCGTTCATAATCGGGCGAGCCGTGATGGCGTGCTGAAAATTTCGAATGGTTGAGCACCACTGTCACGTGTGTTAGGTTCACTTTGTCGGCAATAGCCGACACGTACAGAAAACAGCGAAGTCCGGTGAGATCCCGGCACTGTCCCGCAACGGTTGTGTAGCAAACGAAAGTTTGGCTAACGAGTCCGGTCGCCTGATCTGTATGCGATAACAACCCTCGAGGCAAGGGCGGATCGCGCAGGATTGGTTTAACCTTTCCTCGCACTCCTCTTGCTTCCTCAAAGCAATGGAGGAAGCTTCAATGAAAGCGAACCTAGTAAGTGCCAATAAACCCCAGCGTCGATCCACACGTCGTGTCCTGATTGGATCACTCGTCGCCCTGACATCGCTGTTCGCAGCATGTGG
>JAURHL010000346.1 GCA_030833305.1 Acidimicrobiales bacterium
GTTGGCATGGTGACAGCGGGCGGCGAACACAACAACCAGCCCACAACAACCAACCCACACACCCGACTCATCCGAAAGGACCTCCCATGGCTCTCGCACTTGATCCCCGCTACGTCGTCGTGATTCACCCCACGAGCGATCGGTCATCGTCGGCCGGACGGCGGCGGGAGGCACACGAGGTGTATGTGCGGCGTCGCCTCATGGTGGCGCTTCTGGGTGTCATGATCGCGGCCGCCGCCTGCCTCGGCGTCCGTGCCCTGGCGAGCCGTGGGGATGCGACTGCCTCCATCCCCACGGTGACGCCGCTCTCGGTCACCGCCTCGAACGCCACCATGATCGATCCCGTGGTGTACGGGCAAGGCGCGGGGTTCTACGTGGTGCGCCCCGGCGACACGTTGTGGTCCATCGCGTCGTCGCTCACCGACGGTGACATCGGCTCGTTCGTGAACGAACTGGTCGACGTCAACGGTGGCGCATCGATCGCCGTCGGCCAACGTTTGGTGATCCCCGAAGGCTGATTCACCGGTCACGTCACACGTAATTGTTCGCGTGTTCGACGGACGTGAGCCCGCCACGACGGGTACTC